>NZ_JBHJWQ010000002.1:315892-468514 GCF_042266885.1 Streptomyces sp. NPDC056061
ACTCCGCCACCACCGGCTCGACCACGGCCTCAACGGCTTCGACAGTCTCGGCAGCCTTCGGCGCACCCGCCGGAGCCGTCGCCTTGCGGACCGCACGACGACGCGGACGCGCCGGCGCGGCCTCCGCCTCCGGGGCGCTCGTGGGCTCGGCGGCGACGACGTCGCCCGCCGCGGCCTCGGTGGCCGGTATGGCCGGGGCGGCGTCCTGCGTCTCGGTCACCGGCGGACCCGCCGGGCGGGACGCGGCGCGCCGCCTGCGGCGCGGCGGCAGCTTGTCGCCGGGGGCGTTGTTCTCTTCGATGTTCCCGGTCGTGCCGGGTTCGTTGGACTGGGGCATGCGGGCGGTTCTCCCGTCAGGCTCCCGGGCGCCGCGTCTGGTTCCGGTCCGGCGCGGTCCGCGTGATGTGCGCGAATCCGCCGTCCGGGGCGCGGGCGCCGCACAGGAGCTCAATGTCTGGCTCACCGGTTCCGTACGTGATGTGCGCACGGCCTGGCGAAAGTCTTATGGGTCCTCGCGCGGTCCGACCCAGGTGGCTCCCGAGTCCCGGGACTGCGCTGCAACGACCGCCTTACGCGGAACCTGTACCTTCCGGCGCCGTCGCGACGGCGGTCCCGGTGGCCGTGGGTGGAACGGCCGGGGCTGCCTCGCGGTCGGGCGCGAGCGGGTCGGTCACCGTGCCGGACCCCTCGTCGAAGAGCCCCTGCGCCAGCCTGGTCACCGCTACCGGGACCGGCGGCGCCAGGTCGGCCACAACGCGGAGACCGGACAGGACGTCGTCAGGTCGCACGGCAGGCGTCACGTGCCGAACAACCAGCCGCAGTATCGCACAGGGCCTGTCGTCGGGCCCATCGGCCCGCGCGTCGAGAGCCCGCAGGTCGACCACGGCGGCCCGGGCATCGAAGGTGCGAACGCCGTTCTTGGCCCGGCGCTGCACCTCGACGCTCTCCGCGCCGTTGAACGCCTCCACGGCCTTGGCCGCCGTCTCGACGGCGACCCCGTCGAGACGCAGTTCCCACACGGAGGCGGTCAGCCGGTCGGCGAGGCCCGAGGTGCGGGCCTCCACGGCATCGACGACGTCGAGGCCGTCCGGCAGCGAGGCGTCGAGCAGTCCGCGCAGAACGGCCGGGTCCCGCGATTCGGTCAGGGCGATCTCCAGGTACTCGGCCTCACTGCCCGTGCCGGTGGGGGCGGCATTGGCGTACGACACCTTCGGGTGCGGGGTGAACCCCGCCGAGTAGGCCATGGGCACCTCGGAGCGGCGCAGTGCCCGCTCGAAGGCGCGCTGGAAGTCGCGGTGACTGGTGAACCGGAGGCGGCCGCGCTTGGTGTAGCGCAGTCGGATGCGCTGCACCGCCGGTGCGGGCGGTGGGCCTTCGGGCTGTCGCTTGCCCAGTGGTTCTTCTCCTCGGTGCGGGGCGGACGCGGTGGCGTGCCGCCCACGAAATGCGGGGTGGCCCGGGGTGTCCGGTCCGGCTCGCCCCCGCTCGGTGTTCTGCTCTCCGGGCGGGGAGATCTCTGGTCGGGCGCCGCGCTGGGCACAGTCGTTGCAGTACCCAGAGTACGCGCACGGGGGCTTCCGGGTTCCCGGGGCTCGGACGCCCCCGCTCCTGCGGGGGCGTCACGGCGGGCGCCGGACGCCGCGGCGGGCGGCTTCGGCCCGCACGGCGCGAACGCCCGGACCGGAGTTCCCGGACCGGGCGTTCGCCATCGAGTCGCCGCCCGGACCGCCCTCGGGGGCCCTCCTCGCGGCCGTCGGCTACTTCACGACCGTCAGCGGCAGCAGCTTCTTGCCGGTCGGGCCGATCTGGATGCTGGTGTCCATCTGCGGACAGACGCCGCAGTCGAAGCACGGCGTCCAGCGGCAGTCCTCGACCTCGGTCTCGTCGAGCGCGTCCTGCCAGTCCTCCCAGAGCCAGTCCTTGTCGAGACCGGAGTCCAGGTGGTCCCAGGGCAGGACCTCCTCGTAGGACCGCTCGCGGGTGGTGTACCAGTCGACGTCCACGCCGTACTCGGGCAGCGTCCGCTCGGCGGCCTTCATCCAGCGGTCGTAGCTGAAGTGCTCGCGCCAGCCGTCGAACCGGCCGCCGGACTCGTAGACCTCGCGGATGACGGAGCCGACCCGGCGGTCGCCGCGCGAGAGCAGGCCCTCGACGATGCCCGGCTTGCCGTCGTGGTAGCGGAAGCCGATGGAGCGGCCGTACTTCTTGTCGCCGCGGATCTTGTCGCGGAGCTTGGCCAGCCGGGCGTCGGTCTCCTCGGCGCTCAGCTGCGGGGCCCACTGGAACGGGGTGTGCGGCTTGGGCACGAAACCGCCGATGGAGACGGTGCAGCGGATGTCGTTCTGCCCGGAGACCTCGCGGCCCTTGGCGATCACGTTGACCGCCATGTCGCCGATCTGGAGGACGTCCTCGTCGGTCTCGGTGGGCAGCCCGCACATGAAGTACAGCTTCACCTGGCGCCAGCCGTTGCCGTACGCGGTGGCGACGGTGCGGATCAGGTCCTCCTCCGAGACCATCTTGTTGATGACCTTGCGCATCCGCTCGGAGCCGCCCTCGGGGGCGAAGGTGAGGCCGGAGCGGCGGCCGTTGCGGGTGAGTTCGTTGGCCAGGTCCACGTTGAACGCGTCGACGCGGGTGGAGGGCAGCGAGAGGCCGATCTTGTCCTCGGTGTACCGGTCGGCGAGGCCCTTGGCGATGTCGCCGATCTCGGTGTGGTCGGCGGAGGAGAGCGAGAGCAGTCCGACCTCCTCGAACCCGGTGGCCTTGAGACCCTTGTCGACCATCTCGCCGATGCCGGTGATGCTTCGCTCCCGCACGGGGCGCGTGATCATGCCGGCCTGGCAGAAACGGCAGCCGCGGGTGCAGCCGCGGAAGATCTCGACGGACATCCGCTCATGGACGGTCTCGGCGAGGGGAACGAGGGGCTGCTTCGGGTACGGCCACTCGTCCAGGTCCATCACGGTGTGCTTGGACACCCGCCACGGCACTCCCGACCGATTGGGCACGACCCGGCCGATGCGCCCGTCCGGGAGGTACTCGACGTCGTAGAAGCCCGGGACGTAGACGCCACCCGTCCTCGCGAGGCGCAGCAGCAGTTCCTCGCGTCCGCCGGGGCGGCCCTCGGCCTTCCAGGCGCGGACGATGTCGGTGATCTCCAGGACCGCCTGCTCGCCGTCGCCGATGACCGCGCAGTCGATGAACTCGGCGATCGGTTCGGGGTTGAACGCGGCGTGGCCGCCGGCCAGCACGACCGGGTCGTCGACGGTGCGGTCCTTCGCGTTCAGCGGGATGCCGGCGAGGTCCAGGGCGGTGAGCATGTTCGTGTAGCCGAGCTCGGTGGAGAAGCTCAGCCCGAAGACGTCGAACGCCTTGACCGGGCGGTGGCTGTCCACGGTGAACTGCGGGACCTCGTGCTCGCGCATGAGTTCCTCCAGGTCCGGCCACACGCTGTAGGTGCGCTCGGCGAGGACGCCCTCGCGCTCGTTGAGCACCTCGTAGAGGATCATGACGCCCTGGTTGGGGAGTCCGACCTCGTACGCGTCCGGGTACATCAGAGCCCAGCGGACGTCGCATTCGTCCCACGGCTTGACGGTGGAGTTCAGTTCACCGCCGACGTACTGGATGGGCTTCTGCACATGCGGGAGCAGAGCTTCGAGCTGTGGGAAGACCGAATCGACAGACATCGCGCACTTTCGAGAGCGGGCAGGGGTGACCATCCAGCGTACCGCGACGCTCAGCCTTCCCATGCCCGTCGCAGCTTGGGCCGGGAGGCCCGCCGCCACACCTCCGGCAGTCGCCGCTCCCGCGCGGCGGCGGTCGCCTCCTCGCGCCCGTGGAGCAGTCCCCAGGTGAAGGAGGTCTCCCCCGCGGCGTGCGCCCGGACGGCGAGGTCGCGCAGGGCGTCGCGGGCCACCACGCTGTCCTGGTGGTCGCCGAGGAGGGTCTGCAACTCCTTCATCCGCCCGGCGAACCGTTCGGCCGGCTTCCCCAGCGCGGGGCGGGCCGCCTCCGCCGCGTACCTGGCGCGTTTGGCGGCCTTGCGGACGTCGTGCAGGGCGAGGTCGCGGTCGTGGCCGGGCGGGAGGTCCCGGGCACGGTCGACGCGGGCCGCGAGGCGCGCGTACTCCTTGAGCACGGCGCGGGGCAGCGCCCGCCCGGGGGCGCCGGACGCGGCGGGCAGCAGCGGCGGCTCGGCGAGCAGGGCGTCGAGGCGGTCCAGCAGGGCCAGGTACCGCTCGCCGTCGAGCGCGGCGAGGACGCGGGCGCCGGAACCCCTGCGGCGGGCCGTCGACCAGATCCGGAGCCGGGCGCGGACCGGCCCGAGGGCCAGGGTGCGGGGCAGGTCGTCCAGTGCCGCGCGCAGCCGGGCGTCGAGCACCTCCTGGTCGCGGCCGGCGCCGAGCTCCGCGGCGAGCCATTTCAGCTCGTCGCCGACCGGGTCGGTGACGTTCCGGTCGAGGATCTTCCGGTACGTCCGCAGGGCGCTGCGGAGTCTGCGGGTGGCCACCCGCATCCGGTGCACGGAGTCGGGGAGGTCGCGGCGGACGGCGGGGTCGAGGGCGACGATCGCCTCGGTCTGGGCGCGGAGGTACGCGAGGACGTGGTCGCCCGCGTCGGCCGGTGCGGCCGGTCCCGGTGCGCCGCCCGCCCGTGCGTTCGGGGGGAGACGGTCGGGGTCGGTCGCGGCGAGTGCCCGGGCGAGTCCGGAGGGCGCGGTGGACGGGTGGGCTCCGGCCCGGCGCAGCCGTCGTCCGACGAGGTCGAGGAGGGCGGGGTCGCCGTCGTCGGCGAGTACGGCCTCGATCGTGGTCCAGGCGGCCGTGGTCCCGCCGCCGTCCGGCCGTTCGGCCCGCACGGTGTCGACGGACACTTCGGCGAGCAGGGTGCCGTCGGCGCCGTTCAGGTGGTGGACGTCGCGGGTGCCGAGCAGCCGGACGACGGGGACGAGTGCGCCGTCGCGGACCCGGGAGCGGAGCAGGCGGGCGAGGGAGCGGGGCAGGGTGTCGGAGGGCGGTGCGCGCAGGTCGTCGCGGGTGTCCGGGGCGACCGTGAACGTGAGGTGCCAGCCTGCGTCGGGCCCGCCCGTACGCTGGCACAGGGCGAGCGAACCGGCCGTGAGCCGCAGGTCCTCGGTGTCGTAGTGGACGGCGTCCAGTGCGATGGCGCCCCGGTGGACGACGGACGCCACCCCGGCCACCCGGGTCAGATCGGGCAGCCGGGCGGCCCCGGTGGTTTCGTACGTGCGTGCGATCTCGCGCTTCGAGTCCGCCATGAGTCGAATCTAGTGCGGTGACCGGCCGGGTGCGACAGTCCTTCCCCGCTCCGGGGGCTTCCCCGGCTCAGGCACTCATCGGCCGCTGCACCCGGATCGACTGGAGCAGCCCGACGGCGACCCAGACGGCGAACATCGACGAGCCCCCGTACGACACGAACGGCAGCGGCAGCCCGGCGACCGGCATGATGCCGAGCGTCATCCCGATGTTCTCGAACGCCTGGAAGGCGAACCAGGCGATGATCCCGGCGGCGACGACGGTGCCGTACAGCTCCGTCGTCTCGCGGGCGATCCGGCAGGCGCGCCACAGGACGACGCCGAGCAGGACGAGGATCAGCCCGGCCCCGAGGAAGCCGAGTTCCTCGCCCGCGACGGTGAAGACGAAGTCGGTCTGCTGCTCGGGGACGAACTGACCGGTGGTCTGGGTGCCCTGGAAGAGGCCCGTTCCGGTGAGGCCGCCGGAGCCGATCGCGATGCGGGCCTGGTTGGTGTTGTAGCCGACGCCCGCCGGGTCGAGCGCCGGGTTGGCGAAGGCGGCGAAGCGGGCGATCTGGTAGTCGTCGAGCAGGCCGAGCTGCCAGACCGCGACCGCGCCGGCCACGCCCGTGCCGAGCAGGCCGAAGATCCAGCGGTTGGAGGCGCCGGAGGCGAGGAGCACGCCGAGGACGATGACGGCCATGACCATCACGGAACCGAGGTCCGGCATTCCCATGACGACGGCCATCGGGACGGCGGCCAGGCCGAGGGCCTTGGCGACGGTCCGGTGGTCGGGGTGGAGCTGGTCGCCCGCGTCGACGCGTTCGGCGAGGAGCATCGCCATGATCAGGATGATGGTGATCTTGGTGAACTCGGACGGCTGGATGGAGAAGCCGCCGCCGATGATGATCCAGGCGTGCGCGCCGTTGACGGTGGCGCCGAGCGGGGTGAGGACGGCCAGTACGAACAGCACCGAGATGCCGTAGAGGATCGGGACGGCGCCGCGCAGGGTGCGGTGTCCGAGCCAGAGGGTGCCGACCATCAGGGCGAGGCCGATGCCGGTGTTGAGGGCGTGCCGGAAGAGGAAGTAGTACGGGTCGCCGTGGGTGAGCGAGTCCCGGCCCCGGGTCGCCGAGTACACCAGCAGCGAGCCGATGAACGAGAGGGCGAGCGCGGAGCCGAGCAGCGGCCAGTCGAGGCGGCGGACGACGGAGTCGCGGGCGACGAGCTTGCCCCAGGCGGAGCGTTCGGGGGCGTAGCGCGAGACGGAGAAGCCGGCCATCAGTCGCGCCTCCCCAGGACCGCGGCGAGGGTCTGGTTCTCCGGCGTCTTCTGCGAGGCCGGGTTGTAGGGCTTGATCTCCGGGGCGTCGATGGAGCCGTCCTGCTGGATCTTCGGCAGGGACTTCTGCGGGGCGGGCAGCAGTGCCTTCTTCAGGTCCTGCTTGCCGGAGTCGTCGAGGCCGTAGATGGCGTCGTAGATGTTGCGCACGGCGGGGCCGGACGCGCCGGAGCCGGTGCCGCCCTGGGAGATCGTCATGACGATCGAGTAGTCCTTGGTGTACGTGGCGAACCAGGAGGTCGTCTGCTTGCCGTAGACCTCCGCGGTACCCGTCTTGGCGTGCATCGGGATCTTGTCCTGCGGCCAGCCGCCGAACCGCCAGGCGGCCGAACCGCGGGTGGCGACCCCCGCGAGGGCTTCGTCGATCTGGTTGCGCGTCTTGCGCGTGAAGGGCAGCTTGCCGTGCGACGTGGGCTTGATCTCCTGGACGGTCTTGCCGTCGCCGCTGACGATCGCCTTGCCGACGGCGGGGTCGTAGAGGGTGCCGCCGTTGGAGATGGCGGCGTAGATGGTGGCCATCTGGATCGGGGTGACGAGGGTGTCGCCCTGGCCGATCGAGTAGTTGACGGAGTCACCGGCGCGCATCTTGCCGCCTTCGAGGCAGTTCTCGTACGCGATCTTCTCGACGTACGAGCCGTCCTTCTTGCCCTGCTTGCACCAGGCGTCCTTGTTCGCCTCGTAGAAGTCCTTCTTCCACTTGCGGTCGGGGACACGGCCGCTGACCTCGTTGGGGAGGTCGATGCCGGTCTCCTTGCCGAGGCCGAACTGGTGGGCGGTCTTGTAGAACCAGTCCTTGGGGTCCTTCTTCGGCTTGTTGCCGCCGTCCTTCTGCCACTCCTTGTGCGCGATGCCGTAGTAGACGGTGTCGCAGGAGACTTCGAGGGCGCGGCCGATGGTGATGTCGCCGTAGCCCTGGGACTCGAAGTTCTTGAAGGTCTGCCCGCCGACGTTGTACGAGCTGGGGCAGGGGTAGTGGCCGTCGAAGGGGTATCCGGCGTTGACCGCGGCGGTCGAGGAGATGACCTTGAAGATCGAGCCGGGGGCGGCCTGGGCCTGGATGGCCCGGTTCAGCAGCGGGAAGTTGGACTTGGGGCCGGTGAGCTTGGCGTAGTCCTTGACCGAGATGCCGCCGACCCAGGCGTTGGGGTCGTAGTTGGGCAGCGAGGCCATCGCCACGACGCGCCCGGTCTTGGCCTCCATGACGACGACGGCGCCGGAGTCGGCCTTGTAGTTCTGGTTGGTGTTCTTGTCGAAGGTCTTGCGGACCTCCTTCATCGCGTTGTCGAGCTCGTACTCGGCGACGGCCTGGACCCGGGCGTCGATGGAGGTGACGACGCTGGAGCCGGCCTCGGCCTTGTCGTTCTTCGCCTCGCCGATGACCCGGCCGAGGTTGTCGACCTCGTAGCGGGTGACCCCGGCCTTGCCGCGCAGTTCCTTGTCGTAGGTGCGCTCCAGGCCGGAACGGCCGACCTGGTCGGAGCGCAGGTACGGCGATTCGGTGTCCTGGGCCTTGGTGATTTCCTCGTCGGTGACCGGCGAGAGGTAGCCGAGGACCTGGGCGGTGTTGGCCTTGCCGGGGGCGGGGTAGCGGCGCACGGCGGTGGGTTCGGCGGTGATGCCGGGGAAGTCCTCGGCACGTTCGCGGATCGTGAGGGCCTGCTGGGTGGTGGCCTCGTCGGTGACCGGGATCGGCTGGTAGGGCGAACCGTTCCAGCAGGGCTGGGGGGTCTTCGCGTCGCAGAGCCGGACCTTGTCGATGACCTCCTGGGGCTTCATGCCGAGGACACCGGCGAGCCGGGTGAGGACGTCCTTGCCGTGGTCGTCCGTCTTCATCAGCTCGGTGCGGCTGGCGGAGACCACCAGACGGGTCTCGTTGTCGGCGAGCGGCACGCCGCGCGCGTCGAGGATGGAGCCGCGGACGGCGGGCTGGACGACCTGCTGGACGTGGTTGTTCTTCGCCTCGTCGCTGTACTCCTGGCCGTTGCGGATCTGGAGGTACCAGAGCCGCCCGCCGAGGGTGAACAGCAGGGAGAACACCAGGACCTGGATGACGACGAGCCGGACCTGGACCCTGGGGGTCCGGCCGGTCTCGGGGATGTTGCTCACGGGGTGCCCCCGGTGGTGGTCGGGCCGGAGTCGTGGGAGGGGCCGGGGGTGTCCGCCGGGTGCCGGTGCCTCACAGTCGCCTTACCCCCTTGATGCGTCCGGCGCGAGCCGCCCGGCCGCGGGACGCCTTGACGCGCAGTCCGCCGCGCTGGCCGCCGATCCGCAGGCCGGTGCCGGAGGCGAGCCAGCCTGACGTCACGTCGCCGCCGCCGGACGCGTCGGCGACCGGATCGTTCACCGTGCGCCGGGCGATCGCCATGACCAGCGGCACGACGAACGGGGCGAGCAGCAGGTCGTAGAGGGTGGCGGTGAACAGCAGGCTGCCCAGGCCGACGTGACGGGCCGCCGTGTCCCCGACGAGCGCGCCGACGACGGCGTACAGCAGGGTCGAGCCGATCGCGGCGCCGGCCACCCCGGCCAACGGCACGAACGCGGACCTGATCCGGCCGCTCTCCGGCTTGAGCAGTCCGGCGAGGTAGCCGATGACGCAGAGGACCAGGGCGTAGCGCCCGGCGGCGTGGTCGGCGGGCGGTACCAGGTCGGCGAGCAGCCCGGCGCCGAAGCCGATGAGGGCACCGCTGACGTGCCCGTACACGAAGGCGAGAGCGAGGACGACGAGGAGCAGCAGGTCCGGCACGGCACCGGGGAGTTGGAGGCGGGCGAGCACCGAGACCTGGACGACGAGGGCGGCCACGACCAGGACGACGGAGAGCAGAATCCGGTTCAGACGCATGGGGATCAGCTCTACCTCTGCTCGTTGACCGCGGTGCCGGTGCCGACACTGCCGCCGGGGCTCGGGCCGCCGCTCGGGTCGGGGCTCTCGTGGATGTTCCCGACGACGTTGCCGTCGGTGTCGACGATGTCGCCGTTGGGCGAGATGGTCACGGTGACGGTCGGGGTGGGCTTGGGCTTGGCGGGCTTGGCCGGGGCCTTGGGCAGGACCATGTCGCGGGGGTCCTCGCGCGGGGCCTGGACGACGATGCCGACGATGTCGAGCTTGGTGAACCCGACGTACGGGTTGACGTAGACCGTACGGGTGAGGCCGCCGCCGGACGGGTCGACGCGGACGACCTCGCCGACCGGGACGCCCGGCACGAACGGCTTGCCCTTGCTGGAGCCGAAGGTGACCAGGCGGTCGCCCTTCTTCACCTTTGCCTTGCCGTTGAGGAACTGGACGGAGAGCGGCCGGGAGCCCTGGCCGGTGGCGAAGCCGAGTTCGTCGGTCTTCTCCATGCGGGTGCCGACGGTGAAGTCGGGGTCGTTGGCGAGGAGCACCGTGGCGGTGGAGGGGCCGACGGTGGTGACCCGGCCGACGAGTCCGTCGCCGTTGATGACGGTCATGTCGCGCTCGATGCCGTCCCGCGAGCCGGCGTCGATGGTGATGGTCCAGGAGAAGCCCTGGGCCGCTCCTATGGCGACGACCTCGGCGGCCTTGATGCCGTACTGTCCGGTGGCCGACTTCTTGAGCATCTTGTCGAGCTCGCGGACCCGGTTGCGGTTCTGGTCGTCGCTGCCGAGCTTCGTCTTGAGCGCGGCGTTCTGCCGTTCCAGTTCGGCGATGCGATTGTGCCGGGTGCCGGAGTCGCGGACCGCTCCTATGGCGTTGCCCACCGGGTCGACGGCGGCCGCGACGCCGTTCTCGACCGGCCCGAAGGCCGCGGCGGCGGCCCGCCTGGCGCCGTCCACCGGTGATGCCTCGCCGCCCCGGATGTCCACCGTGATCAGTGCGAATGCGATGGCGATCAGCAGCACCAGGAGCAGCCGGCTCTCTCGTGTGTCCCTCACGTGCGGCGGCCGTGCCTTCCTCGTCGGAATATTCGTGCCTGTATGTCGACGCCCGCTGTGCGGACCGGCAGGGGTCCGCACAGCGGACCGCTGTGTCGTCCGCCCGTGCGCGGGCGGGTCGTGCCGTACTACCTGCGGGGCTGGGCGTCCAGCACCTGCTGGAGCGCCTCGAACTCCTCGACGCACTTGCCGGATCCGAGCGCCACCGAGTCCAGCGGGTCCTCGGCGATGTGGATGGGCATGCCGGTCTCCCGGCGCAGCCGCTCGTCCAGCCCGCGCAGCAGCGCGCCGCCGCCGGTGAGGACGATGCCGCGGTCCATGACGTCGCCGGAGAGCTCCGGCGGGCACTTGTCGAGCGTGGTCTTCACCGCGTCGACGATCGCGTTGACCGGCTCCTCGATGGCCTTGCGGACCTCGGCGGCCGAGATGACCACGGTCTTGGGCAGTCCGGAGACCAGGTCGCGGCCGCGGATCTCGGTGTGCTCGTCCTGGTCCAGATCGTCGGCCGAACCGATGGTGATCTTGATCTGTTCGGCGGAACGCTCGCCGAGGAGGAGCGAGTACTCCTTCTTGATGTGCTGGATGATCGCGTTGTCCAGTTCGTCGCCGGCGACCCGGATCGACTGGGCGGTGACGATTCCGCCGAGCGAGATGACGGCGACCTCGGTGGTGCCGCCGCCGATGTCGACGACCATGTTGCCGGTGGCCTCGTGGACCGGCAGCCCGGAACCGATGGCCGCCGCCATGGGCTCCTCGATGATGTGCACCTGCCGGGCACCGGCCTGCGTCGACGCCTCGATGACGGCGCGGCGCTCGACCCCGGTGATGCCGGAGGGCACGCAGACCACGACCCGCGGGCGGGCCAGGTAGCGGCGCTTGTGGATCTTCAGGATGAAGTAACGGAGCATCCGCTCGGTGATCTCGAAGTCGGCGATCACGCCGTCCTTCAGCGGGCGCACGGCGACGATGTTGCCGGGGGTGCGTCCGATCATCTTCTTGGCCTCGGAGCCGACCGCGAGGATGCCACCGGTGTTGGTGTTGATGGCCACGACGGACGGCTCGTTGAGAACGATGCCGCGCCCCCTGACGTACACCAGCGTGTTGGCAGTCCCGAGGTCGATAGCCATGTCACGACCGATGAACGACATTGATTTCCCCTTGTTCCCCATGAGGATGCGTCGGGCCTTCCGGAATAGCGACGATGGCTTGTTCTGGTCGGCGAGATGGGCGCTGTGGGCGTGGAAGATTCCATCGTAGTGCCGTCTGCACGGACACCGCGCGAGGGTCCTTCGCCATTGTGGGCGGAACGGGTGGCTGTTCCACTCATGGTGACGTTACGTCGAAGCGATCCGTTCCCGCGACCCGGTCCACTATGCCGAAGGGCGACCGAATTAATTCGGTCGCCCCAGGTCATGAGCGCTGTTCGGCTGATCAGCGGTCAGGAAACTCTCGGCCGCAGGTCAGAAAAGCCCCGGAAAGAAAAGCTTCAGTTCCCGCTCCGCGGACTCCTCCGAGTCCGAGGCGTGGATGAGGTTCTCCCGGGTGATCGTGCCGAAGTCGCCCCGGATGGAGCCGGGCGCGGCGGCGATCGGGTCGGTGGGGCCGGTCAGCGTACGGACGCCCTCGATGACCCGCTCGCCCTCGGCGACCAGTGCCACGACCGGGCCGGACAGCATGAACTCGACGAGCGGCTCGTAGAACGGGCGCCCGACGTGCTCGGCGTAGTGCTGCTCCAGGGTTGCACGGTCGAGGGTGCGGAGCTCCAGCGCGGTGATCTGCCAGCCGGCCTTGCGCTCGATCCGCCCGACGATCTCGCCGACCAGTCCGCGCCGGACGGCGTCGGGCTTGAGCAGAACGAGGGTGCGCTGGGTCATGGTGTGCGGCTCCTTGCGGGCATGCGGGTGCGGTTCTGCGAGGCTACAGGGATACGGAAACGGGTCCGCGGCCGGGTTTGGCCAAAGGTTACCGGGATCAGCCGCCCGCCGGGGCCTCGGCCGCCTCCTGCGCGGCCGCCCAGCGGGCCTTCGCCTCGTCGATCTTGCGGCCGTAGTGCACCGAGGCCCACCACAGCCCGCCGAAGACCACGCCGAGGACGAACATCATCGGAACGACGAAACCGCTGGCCACCAGGGCGATCTGAAGCACCCAGCCGAGCTGCACACCGCCGGGACGGGTGATCATTCCGCAGAGCAGCACGGAGAGCAGCATGCCGATGCCGCACACCGTCCACACCGTGGCGGTCGTCAGATCGTCGGACTTCATGGCGACGAGGCCGGCGAATCCGATCACGAAGAATTCACCGAGCAGTGTCGACGCACAGAGCATGCGCATGGGTCAGCGCCTTCCCAGGAGCAGCCGGGCCTCGCCGACCGTGATCACCGAACCGGTCACCAGAACCCCGGCGCCCGCGTACTCGTCCTCCTCCTCGGCGAGGGTGATCGCCGCCTCCAGCGCGTCGTCGAGCCGCGGCTCGACCTGGACGCGGTCGTCGCCGAAGACCTCGACGGCCACGGCGGCCAGGGCGTCGGCGTCCATCGCGCGGGCGGTGGAGTTCTGGGTGACGACGACCTCGGCGAAGATCGGCTCGAAGGCTTCGAGGAGTCCCCTGACGTCCTTGTCGCCGCTGGCTCCGACCACCCCGATGAGCCGGGAGAAGCCGAACGCCTCGGAGATCCCCTCGGCCGTGGCACGGGCACCGGCCGGGTTGTGCGCGGCGTCCAGGATGACCGTCGGGCTGGAACGGACCACTTCCAGGCGCCCCGGCGAGACCACCGAGGCGAACGCCTGCCGGACCGTGTCGACGTCGAGCGGACCGGGGCGCTCGGCACCGACGCCGAAGAACGCCTCCACCGCGCAGAGCGCCACCACCGCGTTGTGCGCCTGATGGGCGCCGTACAGCGGGAGGAAGATCTCCTCGTACTCGCCGCCGAGGCCGCGCAGCGTCAGCAGCTGTCCGCCGACGGCGATCTCGCGCGAGACGACACCGAACTCCATGCCCTCGCGGGCGACCGTGGCGTCCACCTCGACGGCCTTCTTCAGCATCACCTGCGCGGCGTCGACCGGCTGCTGCGCGAGGACGACCGTCGCGTCCTGCTTGATGACCCCGGCCTTCTCCCCGGCGATCTCGGCGGGCGTGGAGCCCAGCCGGTCGGTGTGGTCCAGCGAGATGGGGGTGATCACGGCGACCGGGGCGTCGATGACGTTCGTCGCGTCCCAGCTGCCACCCATGCCGACCTCGACGACGGCGACGTCGACCGGCGCGTCGGCGAACGCCGCGTACGCCATGGCCGTCAGCACCTCGAAGAAGGAGAGCCGGTAGGGCTGGCCACTGTCGACCATCTCCACGTACGGCTGGATGTCCCGGTACGTCTCGATGAACCGCTCGGGGTCCATCGGGGCGCCGTCCAGGCTGATCCGCTCGGTGATCGACTGGACGTGCGGCGAGGTGTAGCGGCCGGTACGCAGGTCGAAGGCACCGAGCAGGGCCTCGATCATGCGGGCCGTGCTCGTCTTGCCGTTGGTCCCGGTGATGTGGATCGAGGGGTAGGCGCGCTGCGGATCGCCGAGCACGTCCATCAGGGCGGCGATGCGCGTGACGGAGGGCTCCAGCTTGGTCTCGCCCCAGCGTCCGGCGAGTTCCTGCTCGACCTCGCGCAGCGCCTTGTCCACTTCGGGGTCGGCGGGGCGGGCGGGGACGTCCTGGCCCTGTGCCGGTCCCGAGCGGGTGCGCAGCGTGCGGCTCCCGGCCTCGATCACCGCCAGGTCGGGGTCGCGCTGGGTCGCCTCGTCGACGATCTCCGCGAAGGAGTCGTCGGAATCGGAGGCGTCGTGCCGGTCGGAAGGGCGGGGCTCACTCACGGGGCCAGTCTACGGATGGGCGCCGACATCGTGCGCGGCGCCCGGCGGCGTTCCGGGCCCGCTCCCGGTGGCGACGCCGTGCCGTCGGCCGGGTGCGGCGGACGAGCGCCCGGTGCACGGCGGAACGCGCCGCGGCGGCGCATGGTGGGGAGTGCGCCCGCATCCGCTGATCCCGATCGCCGTACCGGACGGCTCCCATCCGGCGCTCACCGAGTTCTGCGCCGTGCCGGGGTTCGAGACGCTGATCGTCCACACCGGCGAGAGCGCGCTGCGCGGTGGGAGCGGGCCGGGTGGCCCGTCGGGCCCCATCGAAGCAGACCCGGGAGAGCAGTCCCCGTGCCCGCCTCACTCGCCCTCGCCCTGGTCCCGTACCCCTTGTCCTCCTGCTGGGCCTCCTGCTCCACTGGGCCGGGGCCCGCCGGTCGTACACGCGCCGCTCCCCCGTCGAGCCGGGCGACGTCTCCTGGTTCGACGGGCACTTCTTCGTGCCGTGCCGCGACGAGGAGGCGGTCGTCGGCACCACCGTCACCCGGCTGCGCACCGACTTCCCGGCCTCGCACGTCTGGGTGATCGACGACGACAGAGACGACCGCACGGGGGCGATCGTCACCGAACTGGCCGCGGACGACCCCCGCGTGCACCTGGTGGCCCGCCGCCGCCCGAACGCCGGGACCGGGAAGGGCGCGGCGTCAACGCCGCGTACGACCGCCTCGGGGCGTTCCTTCCGGAGGGCACCGACCGTTCCCGCGTGATCGTCTGTTCGCGGTGTCCAACGCCGGGATGCAGCTGTTGCGCAACCGCACCGGCTCCACCGGCCACGGCGGCAACGGTCAGTGCACCCGGCTCGCCGCGCTGGACCGGATCGCGGTGGCCGAACGCCGCCCCTGGCTGGAGGGCGCGCTCCTGGAGGACCACGAACTCGGCCTGCGCATGCTGCTGGCCGGCGACCGCACCACACACGTCGCCGGCACCTGGGGCTCCCAGGAGGGCCTGCCCAGCGCCCGCCGGCTGCTGACCCGGCGCACCCGCTGGGCCCGGGGCTACCTCCAGTGCGTGCGGTACGCGCCCCGGATCGTCCCGTCCCGGCACATCGGCGGTCGCGGCGTGCTGGAGACGCTGTACACCTTCCTGCAGCCGCCGGCCCATCTGCTGACCCCGGCGCCGACCGTGGTCCTGCTCGGTTCCCTCGCCGTCGCGGCGGCCACCGGCCAGGACACCGGCGACGAACTCCGCGGGCTCCTGGACCACCGGCCGCTGGTGCTGGTCCTGGCGTCCGTGTCCGTCCTGCCGTTCGTCCTGTGGGGTCCGCTCTGCCGCCGGGACCACGCGCCCGACGCGTCGATGGTGAAGTCGCTGCTGTGGGGCGTGGCGCTGTGGCTGTACGCGTACCACCTGTTCGTCGTCTCGGCGCGGGCGTTCGTGCGCATGCTGCGTGGCCGGAACGGCTGGGCGAAGACCCGCCGCAACACGGAGCCGCCGACCGCGGGCCCGGTCGCGCCGGAGTCCTGACGGCGCGGACGGCGGCTCCCGCGCCCCTGAAAGGGTGAAGCCCCCGTACTCCCGGCATCGGGAGTACGGGGGCTTCGCCGTCGGCGGGCGCTCAGCCCTGCGGCAGCTTCGCCAGCTGGGCGGTGATCCGCTCGATGTCGGACTCGGCCTTGGCGAGCCGGCCTCGGATCTTGTCGACCACGTTGTCCGGGGCCTTGGCGAGGAATGCCTCGTTGCCGAGCTTGCCGTTGGCCTGCGCCTTCTCCTTCTCGGCGGCGCCGAGGTCCTTCGTCAGGCGCTTGCGCTCGGCCTCGACGTCGATGGTGCCGGACAGGTCGAGGGCGACGGTGGCCCCGGCGACCGGCAGCGACGCGGTGGCGTGGAAGCCGTCCCCGGCGGGCTGGAGGCGCAGCACCTGGCGGATGGCCGCCTCGTGCGGGGCGAGCGCCGTACCGGCGAGGGTGAGCTGGGCCGGGACCTTCTGGCCGGGCTGGAGGCCCTGGTCCGAGCGGAACCGGCGGACCTCGGTGACGACCTGCTGGACCAGCTCGATCTCCCGCTCGGCCGCTTCGTCCCGGAAGCCGCCCGGGGCGTCGGCACCGGGAACGCGCACGGCCTTCGGCCAGTCGGCGACGACGACGGACTCCTTGCCGGTGAGCGTGGTCCAGAGCGTCTCGGTGACGAACGGGACCACGGGGTGCAGCAGCCGCAGCATCACGTCGAGGACCTCACCGAGGACCCTGCCGGAGACCTTCGCCTGCTCGCCGCCCGCGAAGAACGTCGTCTTGGACAGCTCGACGTACCAGTCGAAGACCTCGTCCCACGCGAAGTGGTAGAGCGCCTCGCTGAGCTTGGCGAACTGGAAGTCGTCGTAGAACGCGTCGACTTCGGCGACGGTCTTGTCGAGGCGCGACAGGATCCACCGGTCGGTCACCGACAGCTGCTCGACGGGCGGCAGTTCGCCCTCGACCGTGGCGCCGTTCATCAGCGCGAAGCGCGTGGCGTTCCAGATCTTGTTGGCGAAGTTGCGGGAGCCCTGGACCCAGTCCTCGCCGATCGGGACGTCGACCCCGGGGTTGGCGCCGCGCGCCAGGGTGAAGCGCAGGGCGTCGGAGCCGTACTTGTCCATCCAGTCCAGCGGGTTCACGACGTTGCCGAAGGACTTCGACATCTTCTTGCCGAACTCGTCGCGGACCATGCCGTGCAGCACGACGGTGTGGAAGGGCGGGACGCCGTCGTTGACGTACAGCCCGAACATCATCATCCGGGCGACCCAGAAGAAGAGGATGTCGTAGCCGGTGACCAGGACGGAGTTCGGGTAGAACTTCGCGAGGCTGTCGGTCTTCTCGGGCCAGCCGAGCGTGGAGAACGGCCACAGGCCGGAGGAGAACCAGGTGTCCAGGACGTCGCTGTCCTGCGTCCAGCCCTCGCCGGTGGGGACCTCGTCATCGGGTCCGACGCAGACGACCTCGCCGTTCGGGCCGTACCAGACGGGGATGCGGTGGCCCCACCAGAGCTGGCGCGAGATGCACCAGTCGTGGAGGTTGTCGACCCAGTCGAAGTAGCGCTTCTCCATCTCCTGCGGGTGGATCTTGACCTTGCCGTCGCGGACGGCGTCGCCGGCCGCCTCGGCGAGCGGGCCGACCTTGACCCACCACTGGAGCGACAGGCGCGGCTCGACGGTGGTCTTGCAGCGCGAGCAGTGGCCGACGGAGTGGACGTACGGCCGCTTCTCGGCGACGATCCGGCCCTCGGCGCGCAGCGCGGCGACGATCGCCGACCGGGCCTCCAGGCGGTCCAGGCCCTCGAAGGGGCCGGGGACGGTGATGACCGCGCGCTCGTCCATGACCGTGAGGAACGGCAGGTCGTGGCGCTTGCCGATCTCGAAGTCGTTCGGGTCGTGGGCGGGCGTGACCTTCACGGCGCCGGTGCCGAACTCCGGGTCGACGTGGTGGTCGGCGACGACGGGAATGGTGCGGTCGGTGAGCGGCAGCTTGATCCGCTTGCCGATCAGGTGCGTGTAGCGCTCGTCGTCGGGGTGGACGGCGACGGCGGTGTCACCGAGCATCGTCTCGGCGCGGGTGGTGGCGACGACGATGGTGTCGTCCCCCTCCCCGTAGGTCATCGAGACGAGCTCGCCGTCGTCGTCCTGGTACTCGACCTCGATGTCCGAGATCGCGGTGAGACAGCGGGGACACCAGTTGATGATGCGTTCGGCGCGGTAGATCAGCCCGTCGTCGTACATCTTCTTGAAGACGGTCTGGACGGCGGTGGACAGGCCCTCGTCCATGGTGAAGCGCTCGCGGGACCAGGCGACGCCCTCGCCGAGCCGACGCATCTGGCCGGAGATCTGGCCGCCGGACTCGTTCTTCCACTTCCAGACGCGCTCGACGAACGCCTCGCGGCCCAGGTCGTGGCGGGACTTGCCCTCCTTGCCGAGCTCACGCTCGACGACGTTCTGGGTGGCGATGCCGGCATGGTCCATGCCGGGCTGGTACAGCGCCTCGAAGCCCTGCATGCGCTTGCGGCGGACGAGGGCGTCGATCAGCGTGTGCTCGAAGGCATGCCCGAGGTGCAGGCTGCCGGTGACGTTCGGCGGCGGGATGACGATGGAGTACGGCGGCTTCTCACTGTGCTCGTCGGCCTCGAAGTAACCCCGTTCTACCCAGCGCTCATACAGCTTCCCCTCTACCTCGGCCGGTGCGTACTGGGTCGGCAGTTCGGGGTTGCTGGCTGGCGTCTGCTGAGTGTTCTCGGTCACGGGGGACAGTTTACGGCCGTCGCAGTCGTGTGCCGAAACAGGTTTGTTCCGTAACGGTGTGCCTCCCGGTGGACCATCCGCGCACGCGTTCGGTCAGGATGTTCGGAAAAGATAAACACGTCGATGAGCACCTCCGAACAGGGGACACCGCACATGAGCCACAACCAGCCCGGACCGTACGGCGGCCAGCCGCCCCAGGGCCAGCCCGGCCCCTACGGCCAGCAGCCCGGGCCCTACGGCGCCCCGCCGCCCCAGCCGCAGGGCCAGCCCGGCCCGTACGGTCAGCCCCAGCAGCCGAACCCGTACGGCCAGCCGCCGCAGGGCCAGCCCGGCTACGGCTACCCGCAGCAGCCCCCGCAGGGAGTCCCCCCGCAGGGCCAGCCCGGCCCGTACGGTCAGCCCCAGCAGCCGAACCCCTACGGCCAGCAGCCGCCCGCACCCCCGTACGGCGGTCAGCCCCCGTACGGCGGCATGCCGCCGGCCCCGGAGCAGCCGAAGAAGAAGACCGGCCTGATCATCGGCGGCGTGATCGTCGCCCTGGCGGTCATCGGCGGCGGCATCTACTTCCTGACGTCGGGCGGCGGCGCGAGCAACAGCGATGTCGCGGACTCCACCAAGGGGTACAAGCTGACGCCCGCGGCGTCGGTGGACGACTACAAGAAGGGCAACAGCTCACTGGCCAAGCCCGGTCCGGTGACCGGTGAGCAGAAGACCCAGTTCGACGGGCTCGGCTTCAAGAACGCCCAGCAGGTCGGCGCCCAATACACCTCGGGCTCCGAGCAGAACCAGCTCTCCGTGAAGAGCCTGACGTTCCAGGGCTTCTGGGGCGATGTCAGCGACCCCGCCAAGATCATCGACAGCTCGTTCACGAACACCGAGCAGAACATGAAGAAGAGCAACGATGGCGTGGAGTACTCCCTCGTCGACAGCCCCAAGCAGGTGACGCCGCCCGGGTTCGAGGGTGCGCTGATGAAGTGCCAGGACCTGAAGATCGCCAACAGCAAGGGCGACGGCACCGCGGAAGGAGCGGGGCCCAAGGAGTTCACCGCCCCCGTCTGCATCTGGGCCGACTACAGCACGGTCGGCGTGGTCATGGGTGTCGACGTGGCGCAGTCCATGGCGGGCAAGGGCATGTCCCAGGACGACGTGGCCGCCCTGACCGCCAAGCTCTACAAGACCTCCCGCACCAAGATCTGACCGCAACAGAACCACGCGAGGGGCGCCCGGCGATCCATCCGCCGGGCGCCCCTCGCGTCGTCGCTCCCGCCCTCAGGCGGACTTCTCGTGCCTGCCGCCGTCGTTCTTGCCGATCGTGCGCGGCTCGCGCGGGACCAGCGTCGGGTTCACGTTGTCGCGGACGACGTCCGCAGTGATGACGACGCGGGCGACGTCCTTGCGGGACGGCACCTCGTACATCACGGACTGGAGGACCTCCTCCATGATGGCCCGCAGGCCACGCGCCCCGGTGCCGCGCAGGATCGCCTGGTCGGCGATGGCCTCCAGGGCCGGGCGGTCGAAGTCCAGCTCCACACCGTCGAGTTCGAAAAGACGCTGGTACTGCTTCACCAGCGCGTTGCGCGGCTCGACGAGGATCTGGAGGAGCGCCTCGCGGTCCAGGTTGTGGACCGAGGTGAGGACGGGCAGCCGGCCGATGAACTCCGGGATCATCCCGAACTTCACCAGGTCCTCCGGCATGACCTCCTGGAACTGGTCGCTCGCCTCGATCTCCCGCTTGGAGCGGATGGTCGCGCCGAAGCCGATGCCCTTGGCGCCCGCGCGCGCCTCGATGATCCGCTCCAGACCGGAGAACGCGCCGCCGACGATGAACAGCACGTTCGTCGTGTCGATCTGGATGAACTCCTGGTGCGGGTGCTTCCGGCCGCCCTGCGGCGGGACGGAGGCGGTGGTGCCCTCCAGGATCTTCAGCAGGGCCTGCTGGACGCCCTCGCCGGAGACGTCACGGGTGATCGACGGGTTCTCGCTCTTGCGGGCGACCTTGTCGATCTCGTCGATGTAGATGATCCCGGTCTCGGCCTTCTTGACGTCGTAGTCCGCGGCCTGGATCAGCTTCAGCAGAATGTTCTCGACGTCCTCGCCGACATAGCCGGCCTCCGTCAGCGCCGTCGCGTCGGCGATGGCGAACGGGACGTTGAGCATGCGGGCCAGGGTCTGCGCGAGCAGCGTCTTGCCGGAGCCGGTGGGGCCCAGCAGCAGGATGTTGGACTTGGCGAGCTCGATGGCGTCGTCCCGGCCCTGCGCGCCGCCGTTCTCACCCGCCTGGACCCGCTTGTAGTGGTTGTACACAGCGACCGAGAGGGCCTTCTTCGCGGGCTCCTGCCCGACGACGTACCCCTCCAGGAACTCGTAGATCTCGCGCGGTTTGGGGAGTTCCTCCCACCGGACCTCGGAGGTCTCCGCGAGCTCCTCCTCGATGATCTCGTTGCAGAGATCGATGCACTCGTCGCAGATGTACACACCGGGTCCCGCGATGAGCTTCTTCACCTGCTTCTGGCTCTTTCCACAGAACGAGCACTTGAGCAGGTCGCCGCCATCACCGATGCGTGCCACGAGGTGCTTCCCCTTCGCCTGGGAGCAGCTTGGTTCAGCGGCTCCTGGTGCCTCTATCCGACGGTACCTTGCCTTGGCCCCCGTTCGGGCCCCCCTTGGCAGGGTTCACACGGCCGGAACCGTGCGAACGCCTCGCGCCAAGGGGTGAAGGCCGACGTCAGGCGGCCGCTCCGGCCGCGCTCTTGCGAGTCGACACGATCTGGTCGACGAGACCGTAGGCGAGGGCTTCCTCGGCGGTCAGGATCTTGTCGCGCTCGATGTCGTCGCGGACCTTCTCCAGCGGGGTGGTGGAGTGCTTGGCCAGCAGCTCCTCCAGCTGGGTGCGCATCCGCAGGATCTCGTTGGCCGCGATCTCCAGGTCGGAGAGCTGCTCACGGCCGGTCTGGGAGGACGGCTGGTGGATCAGCACGCGGGCGTTGGGCAGCGCCATCCGCTTGCCGGGCGTGCCGGCGGCGAGCAGCACGGCCGCGGCCGAGGCGGCCTGTCCCATGCAGACGGTCTGGATGTCCGGCTTCACGAACTGCATCGTGTCGTAGATCGCGGTGAGCGCGGTGAACGAGCCGCCGGGGCTGTTGATGTAGATCGAGATGTCGCGGTCCGGGTCCATCGACTCCAGGCACAGCAGCTGCGCCATGACGTCGTTCGCCGAGGCGTCGTCGATCTGGACGCCGAGGAAGATGACGCGCTCCTCGAAGAGCTTCGCGTACGGGTCGTACTCGCGCACACCCTGCGAGGTGCGCTCCACGAAGCGCGGCACGATGTAGCGGTTGTCCACCTGCGGGCCCGTGTAGAGGCCGCTCGCGGAGGCGCCGGGGAAGTTGTTCATGTGGGTGTTCACCATCCTGGTGGCGTTCTGTGGCTGGGTGTCTCGGCGTACGAGAGGTGCGCGGGGCGAGGAGCCGGATCCGGTGGGTGCCGGATCAGGCGCCGGTGCCGCCGCCGCCCGGAACGCCCGATGCGATCGAGATGATCTCGTCGATGAGGCCGTACTCCTTGGCCTCCTCCGCGGTGTACCAGCGGTCGCGGTCGCCGTCGCGGATGATCGTCTCGACCGTCTGCCCGGAGTGGCGGGCGGTGATCTCCGCCATCCGCTGCTTGGTGCGCAGCAGGTACTGGGCCTGGATCTTGATGTCCGAGGCCGTACCGCCGATGCCGGCCGAACCCTGGTGCATGAGGATGTCGGTGTTGGGGAGCGCGAAGCGCTTGCCCGCGGTACCGCCGGTCAGCAGGAACTGGCCCATCGAGGCCGCCATGCCCATACCGATGGTGACCACGTCGTTCGGGATGTACTGCATGGTGTCGTAGACCGCCATACCGGCCGTCACCGAGCCGCCGGGGCTGTTGATGTAGAGGTAGATGTCCTTGTCCGGCTCGGCGGCGAGAAGAAGCAGCTGCGCCGTGATCTTGTTGGCGATCTCGTCGTCGACCTGCTGACCGAGGAAGATGATGCGTTCGCCGAGCAGTCGGCTGTAGACCTGGTCACCGAGGCCTCCACCGAGGGACGGCTCACCGGCGGCGTAGGGCATCAGATTCGTCACGTATCCACCTGCTCGTCTCTGACGGCTCCGGCCGTCTCAGCGTCTTCGTACCGGGTGGGCGGGGACTCCCCTGCCCTTCCTATTCATGGACCCTAACGCGCAGGTGGGACAACGCCATCCCGCTTCCCCAACTGTTCGCTGGGAGCGCAAGGTCCGCAGTCCGCACAAGGGTTGTGGGCCACCGTACGCCACCGGCGGACGGGTCCGGACCACGGGGCGAAGCGGACGGGCTCCGGACGCTGTGCGTCCGGAGCCCGTCGTACGGATCGTGCGAGGCTCAGGCCTCGTTCTTCTCCGCGGCGGCCTCGGCCTTGTCGGCAGCCTCGGTCGCGGCCTCGACCACGGCCTCGGCGGAACCGTCGGCGGCCTCGACCGTCTCGATGGCCTCCTCGTCGTCCTCCAGGTCGACGACCTCACCGTTGGTGTCGACGACCTTGGCGGCCTCGACGACCACGGCCAGCGCCTTGCCGCGGGCGACCTCGCCGACGAGCATCGGCACCTGGCCGCCCTCGACGACGGCCTGGGCGAACTGGTCGGGGCTCATGCCGGAGGAGGCGGCACGGCGCATGAGGTGCTCGGTGAGCTCCTCCTGGTTGACGTTCAGCTTCTCCTTGTTGACGATCTCGTCGAGGAGGAACTGGGTCTTGATGCCCTTGACCGCCTGCTCGGAGGTCTCGGTCTCGAACTCCTCGGCGGTCTTGCCCTGGATCTCCAGGTACTTGTCGAGGGTCAGGCCCATCTGGCCGAGCTGGTGGTGCTCCAGGTTGTGCTTGCGGGTCTGGACCTCGTCCGCGAGCAGCTTCTCCGGGATCGGGACCTCGGCGAGCTTCAGCAGCTCCTCCAGGACGCGCTCCTGGGCCTGGGTGGCCTGCTCGTACTGCTTGCTGTCCGCAAGGCGCTTGCGGCTGTCCGCCTTCAGCTCGTCGAGGGTGTCGAACTCGCTCGCCATCTGGGCGAACTCGTCGTCCAGCTCGGGGAGCTCACGGGCGGCGACGGCGCTCACCTTGACGGTGACCTCGGCCTCCTTGCCGGCGGCCGAGCCGCCCTTCAGCTCGGAGGTGAAGGTGGCCTCGCCACCCGCCTCCAGGCCGGTCACGGCGGCGTCGATGCCGTCGAGCAGCTCGCCGGAACCGATGGTGTACGAGACACCCTCGGCCACGCCGTCCTCCAGGACCTCGCCGTCGACCTTGGCCTGCAGGTCGATCGTCACGACGTCGCCCTCGGCGGCGGCGCGCTCGACCGGGTTGGTGGACGCGAAGCGCTCGCGCAGCTGCTCCACGGCCTTCTCGACGTCCTCGTCGCTGACCTCAAGGGCGTCGACGGTGACCTCGATGCCGGAGTAGTCCGGAATCTCGATCTCGGGGCGTACGTCAACCTCGGCGGTGAAGGCCAGCAGCTCGCCGTCCTTCAGCTCGGTGATGTCGACCTCGGGCTGGCCGAGGACGTTGAGCTCACCCTCGTTGACAGCCTCGGTGTAGAACTTCGGGAGCGCGTCGTTGACGGCCTCCTCCAGCACAGCACCGCGGCCGAACCGCTGGTCGATGACCCGCGCGGGGATCTTGCCCTTGCGGAAGCCCTTCACCGTGACCTGCTGGTTGATCTTCTTGTACGCCGCGTCGAGGCTGTCCTTGAGCTCCTCGAAGGGCACCTCGACAGTGAGCCGAACCCGGGTCGGGTTCAGGGTCTCCACGGCGCTCTTCACGGTTCGGTCTCCTTGTGGCTGACTTCTTGGGGTTCTGCTCCGCCGCACGGGGCGGCTTCGCGGACCGAGCCCGGTACATCAGACACACGGGCACGCATTTTGCATAGTAACGGCAAGGAGACGGACTCCCACAATGCGCTCCCGCCGGTGGTCGTGATCCCGCCGGAACGGTCCGCCGATGCCGCCGGAGCGGGTTCCCGTCCCTGTCGGACGGGTCCGCATTCCTGCCGATTCCTGCCGGTTGGGTCCGTGGTCCTGCCGTTGGTCGGGGTGGCCGGATTCGAACCGACGACCTTCCGCTCCCAAAGCGGACGCGCTACCAAGCTGCGCCACACCCCGTCGGTGCGACACGTAGGGTACATGCAGTCGGCCGGTGCATCGGCCGCTTCGTACGAGCGGCACGGCGAGTGGCACGAAACGCGACCGGGCGATCGCGGATCGGGTGTGCGGGCGGCCCCCGCGACCCGCTACGATGCTTCTCGTGCCGCCGGTCACCGGACCTGCGGTGCGGTGCTTGCGGGCGTAGCTCAATGGTAGAGCCCTAGTCTTCCAAACTAGCTACGCGGGTTCGATTCCCGTCGCCCGCTCCATGCCTGGGCCCGGTTCGGCGAACTGCTCGTCGAACCGGGCCCTTTGCGTTCCGTTCACGTTGTGTGCCGTTCGCTTCCCGCGCCCTTCGCGGACCACGCCGCAAACACCGCCGTCGCGCACGACGCGGCCGGGCGAACCGGTCGCACCGCCGCGGCGGGCTGCGCGCCCTGCACGGGCGCCGGGCGGGTCAGAAGCTGATCTGGTTGATGGTATGCGCTATGGAGTCCATGAACTTCTGGATCGTCGGCGCCATCCCCGTCGATGCCAGGAAGAAGCCGAAGAGCGCCGCGACGATCGCGGGCCCGGCCTTTATGGAGCCGCCTCGGATCATGACCACCAGGACGATCGCCAACATCAGCACCACGGACAGCGAAATGGCCACAACTGATCACACCCTCGGTCGGTTCGCCTTGCCGGCCCGGAGGCATGCGGCCGAGCACCCCTCCGTTCGGTCCATCGTGCCACCAACTGCCCGGTGACCGCTGCCGCGTGACGAATCGACGTGACGGGATCACGCCATCCTTGCGCGCCCCGCGCGACTCCGTGCGACCCCACGTGCGCCCGGGGCACCCGGTCGGACGACGGGCGTGATCGGCCCGCCGCCGCTCCGCACCCCCGACCGCGGACGGCGAATCTTTCTGTGAGCGACCTGTGAATCAATAAGTCACAACAACCTATCGCCATGAGAGTTTCCACATCCGCACACGTTATTCACATGCAATCCCCAGACGTGCACGCAGCGAAATCGGCACCCCTGCAACACCCTCCGTTATGCCCCATTCAAGGTGATTAATCCGGGCATAACGGTCAGCTGTTCACGGTTTCGGGTCTGATTGGACGCGAACATTCAATAACCGGAGGCGGTTTTACGAATTTCGATCGATGCGTCTATGGTGCTTTAGATGTTCCACGCTCCGAACGTATTTCAGAGGGCCCCGCTCCCGTCGGCGACCCGGGAGTCGGAGCCCAGACACCGAGGGCCGCTGCCCACCGCCGAGGCACCACCCGCAACGGCTGGGAACAAGCCTCCGACGGCCGTCCCGGCAAGGAAACGGGACGCCTACTTCGACAACGCCAAATATCTCGCCATCGTTCTGGTGGCGATGGCGCACGCATGGGAACCGGTGATGGAGGGAAGCCGGACCACCCGCGCGTTGTACATGGTCGCGTACACCTTTCACATGCCCGCGTTCATCATCGTCTCCGGCTATTTCTCGCGCTCGTTCGACATGTCGGCCGCCAAGGTGAAACGCCTGGTCACCGGAGTCGCCGTGCCCTATGTGGTGTTCGAGACCGCGTATTCGCTGTTCAAGCGGTACGCGGACGACTCGCCCGGTCAGCCGATCAGCCTGACCGACCCCTGGTATCTGACCTGGTTCCTGATCGCGCTGTTCATCTGGCGGATCACCACTCCGTTGTGGCAGTCGCTTCGGCATCCGCTTCCGGTGGCGTTGGTCGTCGCCGTGCTCGCCTCTTTCTCGCCGACGATCGGTGACGATCTCGATCTCCAACGAGTGCTGCAGTTCCTGCCGTTCTTCGTGCTGGGCCTCCGGCTGAAGCCCGAACACTTCGAGCTGGTACGCCGACGCGAGGTGCGCATGGCCGCCCCCGCGGTCTTCGCCTCCGCCCTGGCGGCCGCCTACTGGCTGGCGCCGCGGATGCAGTTGGGCTGGCTCTACCGCAGCAACAGCGCGCAGGAGATGGGCGCCCCGTGGTGGTCCGGCGCGGTGATGACGCTGCTGCTGTTCGGCTGCGCGCTGCTGCTCAGCATCGCCTTCCTGTCCCTGGTTCCGCGCCGCCGCACCTGGTTCACCGTCCTCGGCGCCGGAACGATCTGCGGCTATCTGCTGCACGGATTCCTGGTCAAGGGCGCCGGATATGCCGGGGTGTTCGACGCCGAACCATGGCTGTCGGCGCCCGTCGGTCTGGTCGTCGTCTCCCTCGTCGCGGCCGCCGCGGTGACGCTGATGTGCACGCCGCCGGTACGACGGGCGCTGCGCCCGGTGACCGAGCCGGAGATGAACTGGGCGTTCCGGCGGGACACCACCCGTCGCTGAGCCCGCCCGGAACGCCGTGGGGCCGCCTGCCGGTCCGTACGCGGATCGGCGGGCGGGCCCCGTGCGGGACGGGCGTCGGGCCCGTGCCGACCGGCCCGTGGGGACCGGCGTGGGTCCCGTGCGGCTCGGCCCGCGGGGACCGGAGTGGGTGCCGTGCGGATCGGTGTCCGGTCAGTCTTTCGCCGTGTTGGCTTGAATCGATCGCTCGACGGGCGATTCACCAGGGGTGAGACCGAGAAGACTCCGCACATGCGCATACTTCTCGGCCAGCCGGGTACGCGTCGCCGGTTCCAGCACGGCGAGACGTGCCGGGTCGGCGTTGTGCGCCAGGTCGGACTCCTTGACGAGCAGGGCGCCCGGGGTGTCGAGGATGCGGCGGGTGTAGGCGGGAAGGTCCTCGCCCGCACGCTTGGTGACGGCGAGGACCATGTCCTTGACCTGTTGCGGCAACGCGGCGCCGACCAGCCATTCCTCCGTCAGCGCCGCGTCCTCGACGGCATCGTGCAGCCAGGCGGCGGCGATCTGGTCGTCGCTGCCTCCTCTGGTCCGGACGCCCTCGGCGACGGCGGCGAGGTGTTCGGTGTACGGGCGTCCCGCCTTGTCCCGTCGACCGGCGTGGGCCGTGCGGGCGATGGCCTCGATTTCGGCCAGGTCGAGGTTGCTGCGTGGCGTGGTCATGCCCCGACTGTACGGGCGACCGCCCGACCCATTCCGCGGTCGGGCGGTCGGTCCGCTCCCGCGGTCGGTCCGTGCTACGGGCGGGCGGCCGCCCCGCGCAGGGCCGCCCGGGCCGGGATCAGCGCGGCGGCGAGCCCGAGCACGACCGTCGCGGCGACGAAGGTCCCGTACAGCAGCGGCGGGATGTAGGGGGATTCGCCGGTCAGTCCCCTCATCATCGGGTTCAGCGTGGCCAGCGCGATGGCCGTGCCGAGCCCGACCCCGGCGACGGTGACGAGCAGCGCCTCCCAGCGGATCATGCCCAGGACCTGGCGTCGGGTGGAGCCGACGAGACGGAGCATGATCAGCTCGCGCCGACGGTCGAGGACGGTCATCACCAGGGTGTTGACGGCGGCGACGGCGGCGAATCCGCCGAGGACCGCGGCCATGACGGTGTTGGCCCAGGCGCCGAACTCGCGGTCCTTGTCCTGCGCGGCGGCGTAGCCGGAGGCGTCGGTGACGGTGCCGAGCGCGGCAAGTTTCCGTGCGGCGTCGGGGGTGCCCCGCACCAGCAGCTCGGAGGCGTACGGCGTGCTGACGCGGCCCTCGAGGTCGGCGGCGGGAAGGGTGACGAGGCTGGTGCCCTGGCCGCGGCCGTAGACGGCGACGATCTTCGGCGATGCCTCGGTGCCGTCCGGGAGGTGCACCGTGAGGCGGTCGCCGGTCCTGCGG
The DNA here is from genome assembly GCF_042266885.1 of Streptomyces sp. NPDC056061. Lineage (NCBI taxonomy): Bacteria > Bacillati > Actinomycetota > Actinomycetes > Kitasatosporales > Streptomycetaceae > Streptomyces > Streptomyces sp. NPDC056061. The sequence goes on from NZ_JBHJWQ010000002.1 coordinate 344,325, forward strand.
TCCGCGGAGTCGGCGAGGGTGGTGTCGATGGCCACGGTGCCGGGGCGCAGACTGCCGAGCGAGCCGGACCGGACGTCGAGGTCCTGGACCTTGCTCAGGGCGTCGCCGGTGCCGATGAGGCCCTGGGCGGGGGCGCTCTGCAGCATGCGTGTTTCGCCCGAGCCGACGGGCACCAGGACGGAGGTGCGGAGCAGGCCGACGGCGGTGGAGACGCCGGGGACGGCGGCGGCCCGGTCGGTGGCGTCGGAGGCGAGTCCCGCGGGGGCGGTGACGACGTGGTCGGCGGTGATGGCGTCGCGCTGCTGGTGGGCGGTCACCCGTTCCTGGCTGGTCTGCATGAACACGAGCGTGGAGGCGAAGGCCATGGCGAGCACGATCGGGGTGATCGCGGAGGCGAGTCGCCGGGAGTTCGTACGGGAGTTGGCGGCGGCCAGCGAGCCGGCGGCGCCCGCGGCACGCAGCGGGAGTCCGATGGCCGCGGCGCAGATCCGGGCGATCAGCGGCCCGAGCAGACCGACGGCGAGCATGAAGAGCATGACGACGCCGAGTGCGGCGTTCGCCGCGTCCTCGCCACCACTGGCGCCCGCGACACCGGCCAGGGCGATGCCGCCGATGAGCGCGACGATGCCGAGCGGGGTGCGGATCCAGCCGTACGGCGGCTGTTCCACGGCGGACTGGGCGAGGGCGAGTCCGGGCTTGATCCTCGCGGGGCGGCGGGCGGCGAAGTACCCGGCGCCGAGCGCGGTGAGCATGGTGGTGGCGGTGGCGACGGCCAGCGGCAGCACGGACACGTGCAGCTCGACGGCTTCGGGGATGGCGCCCTTGTCCCGGAGCTGTCCGAACCACCAGTGGGCCAGGGCGGTTCCGGGCAGGCAGCCGATCAGTCCGGCGAGCGGGGCGATGAGCAGGGATTCGGTGGCGATGGTGCGGCGCAGCTGGCCGGGGGTGGCGCCGATGGCGCGCAGCATGGCGAACTCGCGGCTGCGCTGGCCGACGGAGAGGGCGACCGTGCCGGCGGCGGTGAAGACGGCGACCATGGTGGCGACGCCGCCGAAGGAGCCGCCGAGTCCTATGAGGAGTTCCTCGGCGCCCGCGAGGTTCGGGTCCTCGACTCCGCCGCGGCCGTCGCCGGTGTGGACCCGGGCCCCGGCCGTGTGGCCGATGCTCTCGCGGACCTGGTCGGCGAGGGTGCCCGTGGCGGTGCCCGGTGCGGCGAGCACGGCGATGGCGTCGACCCGGCCGGGGTGGCCGGAGAGCTTCACGGCCTCGCGGTCGGCGAACCAGACGGTCGCGTCGGTGCCGGTGGTGCCCGCGATCCGGAACGTCTTCGCGCCCGCGGGGGTGTCGAGGGCGATGGTGTCGCCGACCCGGCCCCCGGTCCCGGTGGGGAGAACGACCTCGCCGGTGCGGGGGGCTTCGCCGGTGAGCAGCCGGGTGCCGGTCAGGGCGGTGGAGGCCCAGCCGTGGGCGGTGAGGGGGGTGCCGTCGTGGCGTACGGAATAGGCGACGTCTCCGATCGCGGTGGCGGCGCCGGGTGCCGAGGCGGCTTTGCCGACCAGTGATTCGGGGAGGCGTGCGGTGTCGGGCACGAGCGCACCCACATCGGACTCGCTCTCGCCGTGGCCGATGATCAGGTGGACCTTCTGGTCGGCGGCGACCACGACAGGGGCCTTCGCATAGCGCTCCGCGGGGACGGAGGCGCGCAGACCGGTCTCCAGCAGGATGCCGCAGGCGGAGACGATGGCCGCGGCCAGCAGGAGGGCGACGAAGGTCCCGGCGAACGACGCGGGTTTGAAGCGAACGGCCGCGCGGGCGAGGCCGTTGGGGACGCGCGGGGTGAACATCAGGCTGCTGCTCCTGCGTGAGCGGGGGTGCCCGCGGTGGTGTGCGCGGGGACCGAGGTGGTCAGCGCGGTGAGCCGGGCGGCGATCTGCGCGACGTCGGAGCGCGGCAGGCGGTCCGCGATCGCCCCGTCGGCGAGGAAGAGGACCTGGTCGGCCCAGGCCGCGGCGGCCGGGTCGTGGGTGACCATGACGACGGTGGCGCCGAGGCTGTCCACCGCGTGCCGGAGCAGTCCGAGGATCTCGGCGGCGGTGGTGGTGTCGAGTGCGCCGGTCGGCTCGTCGGCGAAGATCACGTCGGGGCGGGTGATCAGGGCGCGGGCGACGGCGACGCGCTGCTGCTGGCCGCCGGAGAGCTGGCCGGGGCGTCGGCCGCCCTTGTCGCCGAGGCCGACCGCGGTGAGCATCTCGGCGGCGGCGCGGCGGCTGCGGGCGGTGCCGGTGCGCTGTCCGGCCAGGCGCATCGGCAGCAGGACGTTCTGCTCGACGGTGAGCGACGGGAGCAGGTTGAACGCCTGGAAGACGAAGCCGAGGCGGGTGCGGCGCAGTTCGGTGAGCCGGTTCTCGTTCATCCCGGTGATCTCGGTGCCGCCGAGGCGGACGGAGCCTGCGGTGGGGCGGTCGAGGCCGGCCGCGCACTGCAGGAAGGTCGACTTCCCGGAGCCGGAGGGGCCCATGACCGCGGTGAAGCCGGCGCGCGGGAGGGCGAGGTCGATGCCGCGCAGCGCGTGCACGGCGGAGCCGCCGCGGCCGTACTGCCGACTGACGCCGCGCAGTTCGACCGCGTGGTCCGGGTGACCGGGCCGCCGGTGGACGTCCGCCGCGTACTGCCCCTGCGCGCCCTGCTTGGTGCGTCGCAGCCCCATGATGTCCGCCTTCCGTTGTTCGCCGACCGGTCTTCCGGCCCGTTCGTCGTCCGGTCCTGCGCCGGTGATTCGAACGTACGGATTGCGGGTGGGCGCGGACCATGGCGACTGCTGGCGGATCGGGGGTGGGGAAAACCCCATGAGGAGCCGGGGGCCGAGCCGCTCGGACCGGGAACGACGGCCGGCTCGCGAGACGGCGCGGCGGAGCCGCAGGGGGCACGAGGGCGCGGGGCACGTGGCAGCGTCCGGTCACTCCCGGAGGCCCAGGAGCGGCCACGGGAACGGGCACCATAGTTGCAACGTCAATCGTTCGGTAAACTAATTACTGACGATTTCTTGACGCGCTCTTGACCCAACAAAGGATCAGGCTCATCGGACACGCAGACACGCTCATCGCCATGGGCGGCGCCTTTCTCGCCGCCGCCGTTCTCGCCCGCGTCGGCAGCCGCATCGGACTGCCGACGATCCCCCTGTTCATCCTGGCCGGAATCCTGCTCGGCCCGCACACCCCGGGCATCGTGCTCGTCGCCGACCCGCACGAGCTGGAGATGCTCTCGGCGCTCGGCCTGGTGCTGCTGCTCTTCTACCTCGGCCTCGAATTCCATCTCGACGACCTCAAGACCGGCGGCCGCAAGATGGTCGTCGCGGGCTCCGTCTACCTGGCACTGAACGTCGGGGCCGGGCTCGGCTTCGGCTTCGCACTGGGCTGGGGCACCTCGGAGGCCCTGGTCATGGCCGGGGTCATCGGCATCTCCTCGTCGGCCATCGTGACCAAGATCCTCGTCGACACGAAGCGCCTGGCCAGCCCGGAGACGAAGACCATCCTGGGCATCATCGTGGTCGACGACATCTTCCTGGCCCTCTACCTCGCCGGGCTGCAGCCGGTCCTGTCCCACTCGGACAGCCTGGGCGCCGCGGTGCTCGACGGGGGCAAGGCGTTCGCCTTCCTGCTGCTGCTGGCGCTCACCGCCCGGTTCGGCACGAAGCTCATCAGCAAGGTCATCCACACCCAGGACGACGAACTGCTCGTCATCTCCTTCCTCGGGGCCGCCGTCTTCGTGGCCGGGGTCTCCGAGTGGTTCGGGGTCGCGGACGCGATCGGCGCCTTCATGGTGGGACTGATGCTCGGCAGCACGACGTCGGGCAAACGCATCCTCACCCTGGTCCACCCGCTGCGCGACGCCTTCGGGGCGATCTTCTTCTTCGCCTTCGGACTCTCCATCAACCCCGGTGACCTGCCGGGCGTGATGTGGCCGGTGCTGGCCGCCGTGGTGCTGACCGTGGCCATGAACGTGCTCTCCGGCATGGTCTCGGCACGGGTCTACGGATTCGGCGCGCAGGCCGCGGCGAACATCTCCACCACCCTGACGGCCCGCGGCGAGTTCGCGCTGATCCTCGCCACCATGGCCGCGGGCGCCGGACTCGACGAGCGGCTCCCGCCGTTCATCGCCGGATACGTACTCGTCCTCGCGGTCCTGTCGCCGCTGGCCGCCGGGCGGTCGCACTGGCTGGCCCGCTTCCTGCCGGGCGGACGGGGCCGGAGTGAGGGCAGTGGCAGCGACGACGGGACGAAACAGGTCTCGGTCCCGGCCTGAGACCACGTGACGCCCGGTCGCCCGGGGGATGCCGGGCCCTGGTCCGCCTCGGGGAGGTTCCCGCGCCGACGGTGCGGTCGCCTCCCCGCATGCCGTTCCCCCGCGCTTCCCCGGTATGTCCCCGAGAGCCCTGTCCGCCGCGACGGACGCGGGTACGGCACGGGCGGTACGGGCAAGCGCGTACGGTACGGGCGGTACGGGCAAGCGCGTACGGTACGGGCGGTGCGCGCCGACGGGGTCAGGCGCTGCGCGACAGCAGCAGCAACGCCCGGTCGTCGTTGACGTCCTTGGCGCACGCCTCGATCAAATGCCAGGCCGCGCCCTCGAAGCCGGTGGCGACATAGCGGTCGGCCTCGCCGGTCAGCCGGTCGATGCCCTCCTCGATGTCGCGGTCGGACGCCTCCACCAGGCCGTCGGTGAACAGCATCAGCACGTCGCCGGGGCCCAGCGAGCCCTTCACGGCGTCGAACTGCGCCCCGTCGTACACCCCGAGCAGCGGCCCCTCCGCGGCCTTCTCCTCCCACCGGCCGCTGCCGGAGTGGAGTTGCAGGGCCGGCGGGTGTCCGGCGGAGAAGAGTTCGTAGTCGCCCGATTCGAGGTCGAGGACCAGATGGATCGAGGTGGCGAAGCCCTCGTCCCAGTCCTGCCGCAGCAGATAGCCGTTCGCCGCCGGGAGGAAGCCGTGCGGCGGCAGCGAGCCGAGGAGGCCGCCGAAGGCGCCGGACAGCAGCAGGGCACGCGATCCCGCGTCCATGCCCTTGCCGGAGACATCGGTGAGCACGGTTTCCATGGTCCGGCCGCCGTTGGTGCAGGCGGCGACGACGAAGTCCCCGGAGAAGGACTGACCGCCCGCCGGGCGCAGTGCCATCTCGCAGTGCCAGCCCTGCGGCAGCCGGGGCAGGGCGCTCTGCACCCGGATGCGTTCGCGCAGGTCGAAGAGCATGGTGCTGCCGCGCCGCCACGGCACGCCGACCCTGGCCCGGAACTGTGCGAGGACCAGCCCGAAGAGGCCGCAGGCGGCGACCACCAGGACGATGCCGGGCGTCACCGTGCCGGGGCCGTCCTGGTACGGGCCGAGCCCCAGCGACTCCACGATCAGGGCCGCGGCGGCGGCCGAGTACAGGCCGAGCAGGCTCGCCGGACGCAGCAGCAGACCGCCCGCCACGATGGGCAGACCGAGCGCCGCCGGGGAGAACCACAGCGGCTCCAGCAGGGTGGCGCAGGTGATGGCCGGAACGGTGAGCAGCAGTCCGGCCAGCGCGATCCAGTCGGCCCCGTCGCCACGGAAGTAGTCGACCCCGGATTTGCGCAGCGCGACGCGCGCCCGGTGCACCGATTTCCTCAATCGGGCCGGGTACGTGTCTGCTCCTGCGCGACGGGCCATTGCGGGGACCCTATCCACCCGAGGCCGCCAGGTGGAGGGGGACCCCGTGACAATGCGTTCGAAATCGGGTCGACCAGGTGCTGCACCCCTGGTAGGCATGGGTCATGACTACCGAGCTCCGTGTACTGCGACCGTCCGAGTGGAACCAATGGTTCGAGTGTCTGGAACTCGCGTTCGGCGGGGTGGCGGAGCCACCGGAGCAGCGCGAGCTCGATGAACAGCTGACCGAGCATGAGCGGTCGCTCGGCATCTGGGACGGCTCCGACGTCGTCGCCACGTCGGGGGCGTTCAGCTTCCGGGTCGCCGTACCCGGGGGGACGCTGGTGCCCGCCGCCGGGGTGACGATGGTGAGCGTCGCCGCCACGCACCGCAGGCGCGGGCTGCTGACCTCGATGATGCGCCGCCAGCTCGACGACGTCCGGGCGCTCGGCGAGCCGCTCGCCGTGCTGACGGCGTCCGAGCCGGTGATCTACGGCCGATTCGGGTACGGCGCGGCCACCCGCCAGATGTCGCTGGTGATCGACACGGACCGGGTGCGGCTGACGGTGCCGGACGGCACCGACGCGGTGCGGCTGCGCCACGCGAAGCCGGACGAGGCGACGGCCGCGTGCGAGAGCGTGTACGACCGGCTGGTCGCCGGTCGGCCCGGCACACCGGCCCATGGGCCCGGCTGGGAGCGGAAGTCGATGGTCGACCCGGTGAGCGCGCGGGAGGGCGGCTCGGCCCAGCAGTGCGTACTGGCGGAGGTGGACGGCGAGGTCGTCGGCTATGTGACGTATCGCATCAAGCCCGAGTGGGACCTCTCCGGCCCCAAGGGCACGGTGCGGATCGGCGACCTGGCGGCGCTGGATCCGGCGGCGTACGCGGCGCTGTGGCGGTTCGTGTTCGACATCGACCTGACGTCGACCGTCGAGGCGCGCAACCGGCCGGTCGACGACGCGGTGCTGCACCTGGTGTCGGACGTGCGGCGGTGCGGCATCCGGATCCGGGACTCGCTCCACGTGCGGCTGGTGGAACTGGGCGCGGCGCTGGAGGCGCGGACGTACCAGGCCCCGGTGGACGTGGTGTTCGAGGTGGAGGACGCGTTCTGCCCCTGGAACGCGGGGCGTTGGCGGCTCACCGGTGACGCGAAGGGGGCCGCGACCTGTCGGCGGACCGAGGACGCCGCCGATCTCGCGCTCACGGTGCGGGAGCTGGGCTCGGCCTACCTGGGCGGCGAGTCGCTCACCGCGCTGGCGGGGGCCGGCAGGGTGCGGGAACTGCGGCCCGGCGCGCTGGCGGAGGCGTCGCGGGCGTTCGCCTCGGACGTCGCGCCCTGGCTGCCGCAGGGGTTCTGACACCCCGACCGCGTCCCGGAGAGAAACCCTGGGGGGCTGACACACCGGCCGTCCCGGAGAGAGCCCCTGGGGGCTGATGCCCGACCGCGCCCCCGGGACCGACCGCGCCCCCGGGACCGACCGCGTCCCCGGGACCGGTGGCGGCCCCGGGACCGGTGGCGGCCCCGGACCGTCGGAGCGGCGTTCAGACCCGCTGGCAGTCCGGGCACCAGAAGAGGTTGCGGGCGGCGAGATCGGCGGTGCGGATCTCGCCGCCGCAGATGTGGCAGGCCTGCCGGGCCCGACGGTAGACGTACACCTCGCCGCCGTGGTCGTCGACGCGCGGCGGGCGGCCCATCGCCTCGGGCATGTGCTCGGGCCGGACCGTGTCGATCCGGTTGTTGCGCACGCCCTCGCGCATCAGCACCACCAGATCGGCCCAGATCGCGTCCCACTCCGCGCGTCGGAGGTCCTTGCCCCGGCGGTACGGGTCGATGCCGTGCCGGAACAGGACCTCCGCGCGGTACACGTTGCCGACCCCCGCGATGACCTTCTGGTCCATCAGCAGGGCCGCGACGGTGATACGGCTGCGGGAGATCCGCCGCCAGGCGCGCTCGCCGTCCTCGTCGGTGCGCAGCGGGTCCGGGCCGAGGCGGTCGTGTATCGCGTCCTTCTCGGGCTCGGTGATCAGCGCACAGGTGGTGGGGCCGCGCAGGTCCGCGTGGTGGTCGTCGTTCACCAGGCGCAGCCGGACCGTGTCGGTGGGCGGCGGGGCCGGGGCCGGGCCGAAGCCGAGCTTGCCGAAGAGGCCCAGGTGGATGTGGACCCAGCCGGTGTCCCCGAAGCCGAGGAAGAGGTGCTTGCCGTGGGCGTCGACGCCGGTGAGCGTCCGGCCGTCGAGCAGTGCGGCGCCGTCGGAGAACTTGCCCTGCGGGCTGCTGACCCGCACCGGCCGCCCGGCGAACCTGTCCCGGTGGTCCGCCGCGAGGCGGTGGATCGTATGTCCCTCGGGCACTCCGGCGGCTCTCCTCGATGGCGTGCGGACGTGGTGACGTGCGTAAATGCCTGTGCCGCCGGGGGCACCGGCGGCACAGGGGTGGGCGTGTGTCAGCCCTGCTGCGGGTGGTGGTCCGGGATCGGCGGGAGCTCGCCGGTCGTCTCGTACGCGGTCAGCATCTCGATGCGGCGGGTGTGGCGCTCCTCGCCGGAGTACGGGGTGGCGAGGAAGACCTCGACGAACTTGGTGGACTCCTCCACCGAGTGCATCCGGCCGCCGATGGCGACCACGTTGGCGTTGTTGTGCTCGCGGCCCAGAGCGGCGGTCTGCTCGCTCCAGGCGAGCGCGGCACGCACGCCCTTGACCTTGTTGGCGGCGATCTGCTCGCCGTTGCCGGAGCCGCCGATCACGATGCCGAGGCTGTCCGGATCGGCGGCCGTCCGCTCGGCGGCACGCAGGCAGAACGGCGGGTAGTCGTCCTGGGCGTCGTAGATGTGGGGACCACAGTCGACGGGCTCGTGGCCATGGGCCTTCAGCCACTCGACGAGGTGGTTCTTGAGTTCATAGCCGGCATGGTCCGAGCCGAGGTACACGCGCATGTTCCGAGTGTGGCACGAGCGTCGCCGGGTAGCCGTCATCGGGGTCTGGACCCTCCGGCCGGCCCGCCCGACGGGCGGCGGGAGCCGCGTGCGGGCTTCCTGTACGGGTGCCGTGTGGTCGACGCCACTCGGACAAATGCGGAAGAAGGGGTTCCGCTTTTGCGGTCCGGCGGGCTTCAATGCATCACTCGCTGCCGCACCCCACTCCGGCGGCGAGTCACGCACCGCGTGATCCGAGAACGTAAGGATTCGATCCATGACGTCGCAGACGACTCTGGCCGAGCCGGGCCACCAGCCCGAGAAGCCGGACCGGCCGAACGAGCCGGACACAACGGGCTCATCCGACGGACTCCAGGCAGGGCTCAAGAACCGTCATCTCTCGATGATCGCCATCGGCGGGGTGATCGGCGCGGGCCTCTTCGTGGGCTCCGGCGCCGGTATCGCCGCCGCGGGACCGGCCATCCTGCTGTCCTACGCCCTGGTCGGCCTGATGGTCGTCTTCGTGATGCGGATGCTCGGCGAGATGGCCGCGGCCCGCCCCAGCTCCGGCTCCTTCTCCGCCTACGCCGACCAGGCGCTGGGCCGCTGGGCCGGTTTCTCGATCGGCTGGCTGTACTGGTTCTTCTGGGTCGTGGTGCTCGCCGTCGAGGCGACGGCGGGTGCCAAGATCCTGGAGGGCTGGGTGCCGGGCGTCCCGCAGTGGGCGTGGGCGCTGATCGTGATGGTCGTACTGACCGCGACGAACCTGGTCTCGGTCGGCTCGTACGGCGAGTTCGAGTTCTGGTTCGCCGGGATCAAGGTGGTGGCGATCGGCGCCTTCGTCGCCATCGGGCTGCTCGCCGTCTTCGGGGTGCTGCCGGGCTCGGACAACCCCGGCTCCGGTTTCGCCCACCTCACCGACACCGGCGGGTTCTTCCCCCAGGGGCCCGGCGCCATCCTCACCGGTGTGCTGATGGTCGTCTTCTCCTTCATGGGCAGTGAGATCGTCACGCTGGCGGCCGGTGAGTCCGAGAACCCGCAGCGCGCCGTCCAGAAGGCCACCAACAGCGTGATCTGGCGGATCGCCGTCTTCTACCTGGGCTCGATCTTCGTCGTGCTCACCCTGCTGCCGTGGAACGACGAGTCGATCGTGAAGGACGGCAGCTACGTCGCCGCCCTCAACTCCATCGGCATTCCGCACGCCGGCCAGGTGATGAACGTCATCGTTCTGACCGCCGTGCTGTCCTGCCTGAACTCCGGTCTCTACACCGCCTCGCGGATGGCGTTCTCGCTCGGTGGCCGCGGGGACGCGCCCAGGGCCTTCGCGCGGGTGAACAAGCGGGGGGTGCCGCAGGCGGCGATCCTCTCGTCCGTCGTCTTCGGCTTCGTCGCCGTGTTCTTCAACTACCAGTGGCCCGACACCGTCTTCCAGTTCCTGCTGAACTCCTCGGGTGCGGTCGCCCTGTTCGTCTGGCTGGTCATCTGCTTCACGCAGCTGCGGATGCGCGGCATGATCCTGCGCGAGTCGCCGGAGAAGCTGGTCGTGCGGATGTGGCTCTTCCCGTATCTGACCTGGGCGACCATCGCGATGATCTCGTTCGTCCTCGTCTACATGCTGACCGACGACGGCGGACGCGAGCAGGTGCTGCTCTCCCTGCTCGTCGCGGCGCTGGTGGTGACGGTCTCGCTGGTGCGCGAGGCGCGGCGGCGCAGGACCGCGTCCGAGGGCGCCGCGCGGGAGCCGCGCGCCTGAGAGCCTGTCGGGTGACCTCTGACCGGGCGGCCACGTCCTGGCACGCACGCTTCCGGCGTTGCCGACATGACCGAGTAGCTCCGCTACTGGGCCCTCCCGGCGCCTTGGAATCGCACGCACCATGCCGCGTCCGCTTTCCGATCGATGGCCACCCGACAGGCTCTGAGCCGGGAGCGGAACGCACAAGCGGCTCGCCGGTCCCCTGCGACGGGACCGGCGAGCCGCTTCGACGAGTGGCGGGGGCGCGGACGTCAGCCCCGGCGTCCGGCCAGCTTCCAGGCCGTCGGCAGCGCGCCCATCGCGAGGGCCGCCTTCAGCGCGTCACCGACCAGGAACGGCACCAGACCGGCCGCGACCGCGGCGCTCATCGACATGCCGGTGGACAGCGCCAGGTACGGGACGCCGACCGCGTAGATGATCGCGGAGCCCAGCACCATCGTGCCCGCGGTGCGCAGCACGGAGCGGTCGCCGCCGCGCCGGGCGAGGGCTCCGACGACGACCGCGGCGAGCAGCATGCCCAGGACGTAGCCGAACGACGGGAAGCCCATCCCGGACCTGGCCTCGGCGAACCACGGCATGCCCGCCATGCCGGCGAGCGCGTACACGGCGAGGGAGAGGAAGCCGCGGCGGGCGCCCAGCGCGGTGCCGACGAGGAGCGCGGCGAAGGTCTGGCCGGTGACGGGGACCGGGGAGCCGGGGACCGGGACGGCGATCTGGGCGGCGATGCCGGTGAGCGCGGCGCCCCCGAGGACCAGGGCCGTGTCGACGGCGTAGCGGTGGCGGGCGGCGGGCAGCAGGTCGGCGAGGACCGCTCCGGTGCGGGCAGGGGCGGCAGCAGTGCTCATCGGGACTCCGCAGGGTGAGTGAGGGCAGGTGGGGACAGACTGGACCTGACGTTAGCCCACGGGTTAACGGTCGATCACCGTCAGCGGCTGACAAAGCGGCGGCCGGAGCGTTGGTGGGGTCCGAACAAAGACCGTCGGGCAATCATGCAGTGGCGTGATGCTTGTCACGGTGGCGAGGGCGGTTCGACCAGCGCTTTACTCACAGCGCACGGACCGGAGGGACTGTAGGGTCCTGCCAAATTCACCGTCCGGGCCCAGGGAGGACATCCTGCGGCGTCGTCATGTACCCGGATGTACACCTTGTGTGAGCATCGTGCCCGTATAGCGGACAGTGGTTCCCCGCGAACGGCGTGCCTGCTCAGACTGTCCGCGCAGGCCCTCCCCCACGCCTCCCCTACCGAACAGAGTTCGCCCATGTCCCGGACCCCCGCGTCTCCCCCCGCCGACTCCGCGGCCGACTCCGCAACCGAATCCGCGGCCGTCGCACCGCCCGGCCCACCCGCCACCGGCCCGGCCTCCGGTGCCGACTCGGCCCTCACCCACGGGCTCAAGCAGCGCCATCTCTCGATGATCGCCCTCGGCGGCGTCATCGGCGCCGGGCTCTTCGTCGGCTCCGGCGCGGGCATCGCCGCCGCCGGTCCCTCGATCGTCGTCGCGTACGCCGTCTCCGGGCTGCTGGTCATGCTCGTGATGCGGATGCTCGGCGAGATGTCGGCCGCGAATCCGGCGTCCGGATCCTTCTCCGTCCACGCGGAACGGGCGATAGGGCCGTGGGCGGGGTTCACCGCGGGCTGGGCGTTCTGGGTGCTGCTCTGCGTCGCCGTCGGGCTGGAGGGCATCGGCGCGGCGAAGATCGTCACCGGGTGGCTGCCCGGCACGCCGGAGTGGGCCTGGGTCGCGCTGTTCATGGTGGTCTTCCTGGGCACGAACCTGGCGTCGGTGACGAAGTTCGGCGAGTTCGAGTTCTGGTTCGCCGCGCTCAAGGTCGCGGCGATCACCCTGTTCCTGGTCCTGGGCGTGCTGGCGATCCTCGGGGTGCTTCCGGGCACGGACGCCCCCGGCCTCACCCATCTGAACGGGGAGGGCGGCTTCCTGCCGAACGGCGGCGAGGGCCTGGTGATCGGACTGCTCGCCTCGGTCTTCGCGTACGGCGGTCTGGAGACCGTCACGATCGCCGCCGCCGAGTCGGAGAATCCGGTGCGGGGTGTCGCCGGGGCGGTGCGCACGGCGATGTGGCGGATCGCGCTGTTCTATGTCGGCTCGATGGCCGTCGTGGTGACGCTGGTGCCGTGGGACGACCCGAAGGTCGTGGACGTCGGCCCGTTCTACGCGGCCCTGGACGGTCTCGGGATCGGCGGTGCCGCGCAGATCATGAACGTGGTCATCCTGATCGCCCTGCTGTCCGCGATGAACGCCAACATCTACGGCGCCTCGCGCATGGCCTGTTCGCTGGTCTCCCGGGGGCAGGGGCCGCGGCGCCTGGGCCGGATCTCCTCCGGTGTCCCGCGCACGGCCGTCCTGGTCTCGTCCGTGTTCGGCTTCGTGTGCGTGCTGCTCAGCTACTGGCGCCCGAACGACGTCTTCCCGTGGCTGCTCAACATGATCGGCGCGGTGATCCTCGTCGTCTGGATCTTCATCGCCGTCTCCCAGCTGATCCTGCGCGGCAGGCTGCGGCGCGAGGCACCGGAGAAGCTCGTCGTGCGGATGTGGCTCTTCCCGTACCTGACGGTACTGGCGATGCTGGCGATGGGCGGGATCTTCGTCCTGATGCTGTTCCAGCCCGACACCCGCGACCAGTTGGTGGCGACCGGTGTCATGACCGCCGTGCTGACCGTCGTCGGTGTCGTGCGGCAGCGGCGCCGGGCGCCCGTCAGGGACTGAGGGCGAAACCTCCGGCGGCGCGGGAGGGATCGGGGACGCACGGCATGTTGAGCGAGAGCAGTTCGCCGCCCCGCTCCCCGATCCGCAGCTCGCTGACCGCAGTGTTCCGCAGCTTCGGGAACACCCGGCGGTAGGAGCCCAGCGGAATCGACAGCAACTCGCAGAGCACCAGGCGCAGCAGGCTGTTGTGGGCGACGACGAGGACCCGCTGCCCCGGGTGGCCGTCCGCGATCCGACGCAGCGCCATCGTCCCCCGGGCCGCCGCCGTCCTGGGGTCCTCGGCCCCGGGGAAGGGGTGGACCACCGGGTCGGCGCGGTATGCCTCGGCCCGCTCCGGCTGCTCGGCCGCGAACTCCGCGAAGGTGCGCCCCTCCACCGCGCCGAAATCGCATTCCCGCAGGTCGGGTTCGCGCCGGGGAACGAGACCGAGGGCCCGGCAGGCCGGTTCGGCCGTCTCGATCGCACGGCCGAGCGGCGACGTCCAGATCGCGTCGACCGGGTGCCGGGCCGCCCACTCGCCCAGTTGCCTGGCCTGGCGGCGCCCCTCGTCGGTGAGCGCGATGTCGCTGATCCCGGCGTAGCGTTTCTCCGCGTGCCAGACGGTCTGCCCGTGGCGGACGAGCAGCAGCAGGGCCGGGCTCCGGGTCATGACGTCTCCGTTCGGATGCGGGCGCGGGCGGACTGCGGACCGCACGCCCGGTGAAGGTCAGCCTGCCGTCCGTCCGGACGCCGAGCAGGTCGAGGTAATCCAGGCAGTCGCGTTCCAGTCTGCCCGTGCCGGTCGGCAGGGCCGTCCGGCGCCCGGCCCCGTCGGCGGGCTCGCCGGACAGGAAGCCGGTGGCCCCGGGGCGCGACGAGGGGGAAGCGGGTGCCCGTCCCGGCGAGGGGTACGCCACACCCCCGCGCCGGTTCGCGCCCGCGGGCCGGGGCGTCCGGCAGGGCCGGCTCCGCGCCGGGAAGGACGGCGATCAGCGCGCCGCCACCCACCCCCGACACGCCACCCACCCCCGACACGCCGCCCTCCCCCGACACGCCGCCGGGCATCCGGCGGCCGTCCGGGGCCCGGCGGCCGTGAACGGCCCCGGCCCGGTCCGCCACCGGCGACGAGGCAACCCGCTTCCGGACCGGCGTCGTGCCGAGCGGCGAGTTCCGGTCGCCCACCATGGGCGTGTCGGCGGCGATCTGCGCCGCGCACCCCCATCCGGCTTCGACTTCCGCCCCGCTTCCGGGCGCACCGACACGAGGCCGGGCCTAAGACGAATGACTGATCACCATCGATCACCCCTGCTGCTAGCCTGCTCTTGCATATTGATTGCAATAACAACAGGGCAGCAGCTGGAGGGTTCGAACCATGGCCACGTACACGCTTCCGGAACTCCCGTACGACTACGCGGCGCTCGAACCGGTCATCAATCCGCAGATCATCGAGCTCCACCACGACAAGCACCACGCCGCGTACGTGAAGGGCGCGAACGACACCCTGGAACAGTTGGAGGAGGCGCGCGACAAGGGCGCCTGGGGGGCGATCAACGGGCTCCAGAAGAACCTGGCGTTCCACCTCTCCGGCCACATCCTGCACTCGATCTACTGGCACAACATGACCGGTGACGGCGGCGGCGAGCCGCTCGCGGCGGACGGCGTCGGCGATCTCGCGGACGCGATCACGGAGTCGTTCGGCTCCTTCGCCGGTTTCAAGGCCCAGCTGACGAAGGCCGCCGCCACCACGCAGGGTTCCGGCTGGGGCGTCCTGGCGTACGAACCGGTCAGCGGCAAGCTGATCGTCGAGCAGGTCTACGACCACCAGGGCAACGTCGGCCAGGGCTCCACCCCGATCCTGGTCTTCGACGCCTGGGAGCACGCCTTCTACCTCCAGTACAAGAACCAGAAGGTCGACTTCATCGACGCCATGTGGGCGGTCGTCAACTGGCAGGACGTGGCGAAGCGCTACGCGGCCGCCAAGGAGCGCGCCGACGTGCTGCTGCTCGCCCCCTGACCGGGAGGCGCGTGAACGTCCTGCCTCGTGATCGTCTTCTCAACCTTCACCGGGCAGGCGGATGAAGGGAGAACCCCCGC
Organism: Streptomyces sp. NPDC056061; assembly: GCF_042266885.1. Taxonomy (NCBI): domain Bacteria; kingdom Bacillati; phylum Actinomycetota; class Actinomycetes; order Kitasatosporales; family Streptomycetaceae; genus Streptomyces; species Streptomyces sp. NPDC056061. The sequence continues at coordinate 359,454 of NZ_JBHJWQ010000002.1, forward strand.
CAGGACGTGACTGGCGGGGGTTCTTCTTGTCGTGGTGCCGTCGCGCGACGGGGCGACCGCCGCGCGACGGACCGGACCGGGCTCGGCACGACACGAGAGGCGGGCTCGGCGCGACGGGCACGGCGCGCGACACGACAAGCACGACACGACGAGCACAACACGACGAGCACAACACGACGGGCACGACACGACGGGCACGGCACGACACGACGGGCACGGCTCGGCGGGCACGGTGCGACGGGCGGGCTCGGCACGTGACCGATCCGTGCGGCCGATGAGGGCTCAGGCCCGGCTGGGGGCGTGTTCCAGCAGAGTCCTCAGCACCTGGTCGGCATGCGTCCAGAGCACCGACCCGCCCGCGTCCGGCACCAGGTGCCGGACCGCGCCCGGGATGCGCGCAGTGAGACCGGCGCCCAGGTCGGGCGAGTGACTGGTGTCCTTCTCCCCGTACCAGAGGTCGACGGGTACGGCGATGTCCGACAGGGCGATGTCCCACCGGCCCATGGCCAGCGCGGTGTCCCGGGCATAGCCTGCGGCGGCCCCCTGCGCGAATGCCTCGTCCAGGGCGCGGCGGTAGGCCGAGGCGAAGTCCGGCCGCTGGTAGACGGCGAGATCGCACGCGGGGCTGTGGGACATGACCATGTCCCACATGGCCTGCGCGGTGAATCCGGCGAAGACCTTCTCGGCGGCGGCCGGGTCGGACACCGCGAGGTCGACAAGGCCCCGCAGGTCGTCCGGGAGCGCGTCGGAGAAACGCGGCTCGGCGACCTCGTCCGCCCCGGAGACCACCGCGAGTGCGCCGACCACCCCGGCGGCGGCGCAGGCCAGGGCGAAGGGCGCCCCCTGCGAGTTGCCGACCATCAGCGGCCGGTCCAGTCCGCGCCGGGCGGAGAACGCGCGGATGTCCTCGACGAAGTCGCCGAAGGTACGGCCCGGCAGCGGCGAGGAGGCCCCGAGGCCGGGTCGGTCGAAGGAGATCAGCCGGACGCCGAACCCGTCCACGACACCGTCACCGAATCCGAGGTGCCGACTGGTGGCGGCCCCCGGCGACAGCAGCACCGGCACCCCGTCCTGCGGACCCCACTCGGCCCAGCCCAGCAGCCGCCCTCCCGCAAACTCTTCCGTACCGATACGAACCGGGTCGTTCACGCGCAAATCCATGGATCCGATCATGCACCGGTCCGCGCGGCGGCGTCGAACGACTTTCCGGCAGACGCCGGAACGAACAACTTCGGACGGCCCAGAGGCCGGATGGCTGCCCAAGGGCGCCACGAAGAGCCCGGCGCGCGGCGAAAAGTCCCCACGTCCCACCTCGCGCCTTCGTGGAGAGTGTCCGCATCTTCATGAACTCCATGCCCGACCCCTGAGACCGGCTTGCCGTCCGCCGGATTCGGTTCAGGGGCTGTCCCGGCATCCGTGATGGGCCGGCGCACGGTGCCGAATCCGGTGCGTCGCGAGGCGGAGGGTCGCCCTCACATGTCCCCCGCATACGCCCCCGTATACGGACGGTCCGGCGACACGGCGAGATACCGCTGCTGTCGTCGGATGCCCGCCGGGGCAGCCTTTAGGCTGCTCGGCAGGCAGGCGACGGGGGGGAACGCATGACATGGGACGAGTGGGAGCGGATCAAGGCCGACGCGTCCACGCGGCAGGCCACGTCGACGCAACTGAACCAACTTGCCCCGGCCGCGGGAGGAGGTGTCAACGCCCCGGACCTGGCCTCCTGCCCGGCAGCGAAGAAGGCCGCGGCGAAGGCGATCGGGCAGGATCTGGAACCCGGTGTGGCACGGGACGGCAGGCACGCGGCCGAGCAGATGAACACCACCGTCAAGGAGTTCGGGCCGAAGGACGGTTACGGCTGGGACACGTCCGGCGCGCTGAAAAGAGCGCACAAGACCTGGGAGAGCCAGGTCAAGATGCTGCTCGGCCGCCTGGCTTCCGAGAAGGCGCTGCTGAGCGAGACCGGCGCGGGATTCCGGAGCAACGACCTCGGCATCGCCGCACAACTGACCCGGCAGTCCCGGATCCACGGCGTCTGAGCAGGGGGAGTTGTGCCGACGTACCACGAAGTGATGAGTGCAGATCTGTCCGAACTCTCCACCGGAGCCGTCAAGTGGAAGGAAACAGCAGCCAAGTTCAAGAAACTCGCGGACCAGTACGAACGGGATGTCCACGGCATCTCGATCGACGATTCCTGGGTGGGCCTGAGCGCACAGGCAGCCAACGGCAGATTCACCGTCACCCTCAAGGAGATCCGGGGGGCGCACCAGGAGGCGAAGGCAATCGCCGAAATCCTGCGTGACGCGCACGCGGAACTCACCGACCTCCGGAAACGGGTCGAGGCGGTACGCGACGACGCCACAGGAGCAGGAATGCGCGTCTCGGACAGCGGCGTCGTCGCCTTCGACTCCACACGTCTCACGCAGAGCGAGCGCATGGCGTACGTCCATGACCCGTCCTTCCAGGAAAGCGCCCGCACCGCAGCGGACGAGTGGGCGCAGAGGCTCGCGCAAGCCGTGAAGGCGGTCTCCGAAGCCGACGACGGCATCCGTCTCGCCCTGGATGCCGCAGTTCTCGACTCCGACCTCATGGACGGCACTCTCAACGGTTTCAACCGGAAGGCCACGGCCGGCCCCTACCCCTCCCTGCAGGAGACCGGAAAGGCCGCCCACATGCCCAAGGCCCGCAAGGATGTGGCCAAGTGGTGGCGCGACCTGGACCCGGTGACCCGCGGCATCCTGCTCCAGGAACGGGGCGACGAGCTACGTGCGGCAGGAATCATGGATCCCCAGTACCAATGGCATGCCCCGGACCCCGGGTCGGGGCCGTTCGGCGTGGAAAAACCGACAGCACGGGACCTGAAGTACCACGCCTGGGCCATCGGTATCGCAGCGGCCGGTGATTTCGCCGGGGAAAACCAGGCGTCCCGCAACATGATGCATTATTTGGGCGGCACCGGCGAGCCGCTCGAACTCGACGTGAACAGCATGCTGCACGACGACGCCTCGTTCCGGTCCAACGCAGAACGCATGCACATCGCCGAATATCGGGATGAGTGGAACAGGAAAGCACTTAAAGAGTTCGAGAAGGCCGGGGGTGACAAGCTGATCTCCATGCCGGTGGAGACCGTACATTCCGGTGGAACTTTCACCGACGCCAGCTGGTTCCACGCTGTCGGGTCGCACGAGCAGAACATCTCGGGAATGGTGACGGTCGAACCTGGCGACGACGGAAGGCCCACGGTTTCCCTCGAATATCAGGTGAACGTTTGGGACCGCTACAACTGGGACAAGGGGAAGTCCACAGATTTTCCCGGAGGAATCGTCATCGAAGACAAGGACATGGGCCACCTCCACACCGTCGGCATCGCCCAGGAGTTCGACATGCGCGGCAGTAGCGCGACATTCACCCATGACCTGAGCAGCGACACATACCCCGCCATGAAACCCGACGTCCCGGGCCGGGCCGGAAGTCGCGGAGACGTCTCGCGAGGCGACGAGGGAAACCGATGAACAAACGACGCAGAACATTTGGCATCCTGATCGCCGTACTGATTTCCACCGCTCTCCTCACCTCCTGCTCCGCCAACAGCTCATCCCCCACCGTCCACCGAAGCACCTATCCGTACTGGAAAAAGGGCGCCGGAGCCACCGAAGCTGCAGCGTTCATGAAGGTGAAGATCCCTGAAGGGGCCACGGAGGTACGAGGTGCCGTCCAGGTCAACCCCCGGGAGGACAACTACATCCTCTCCTTCCGCACCGACAAAACCACCGCAACGCGCGCCGCGCAGGACCTGCGGTCCCCGAACCCGCCGGAACCATGGAAAGTAAACCCACTACCGCAATCCGAGCACTTCAGGCACCTCGGCCTTACTGAGCCGGAAACACTGAAAGGCGCTTTGCATGCCGGCGTCTGCCCTCCATGCGCCGAAGACAACCGAAGGCGCAACGTCGCCTGGATCGAGATCTACGTCGAAAACCTCGAATCCGACCGGGCCCGGGTGTACCTGCGCGCGTTCTGACCGCACTCCCGCACGCACTACGGGTCCGCGCCCCGACGTCAGCCGGTGACCAGGGCCATCATCAGCCCGTCGTAGCCCTTGCTGCCGACCGTCTGGAGCGCGGTGGCCGTCAACGTCGGTTCGGCTGAGACGAGTTCGGTGAACCTGCGCACGCCCTGCACCTTCGGGTCGTCGCTGTCGCCGTCGACCACCTCGCCGTCGCGCACGACGTTGTCGGCGATGATCAGGCTGCCGGACCGGGTGAGCTTCAGCGACCAGGCGAGGTAGTCGGGGTTGCTCGGCTTGTCGGCGTCGATGAACACCACGTCGAACGGCCCGTGCCCCTCCGCCGCGAGCTCCGGGAGCGTGTCGAGGGCCCGGCCGACCCGGATGTCGACGACGTGCGCGAGTCCGGCACGCTCGATGTTGGCCCGTGCGACCTCCGCGTACGCCGGGTCGGCCTCCAGGGTGACGACCCTGCCGCCCTCGGGCAGTGCGCGCGCCAGCCAGATGGTGCTGTAGCCGCCCAGGGTGCCGATCTCCAGCACGGTGCGCGCACCCTGGAGCCGGGTCAGCAGATGGAGCAGCTTCCCCTGGTTGGCGGCGACCTGGATGGCGGGAAGTCCGGCCTCGTCGCCGGCCGCGACGGCCGCGTCGAGGGCCTCGTCGGATCCCACCAGCAGTCCGTTGAAGTAGTCGTCGACCTCGGTCCACCGCTCCGCCGTCATGCGTGCTTCCCCTCTTCGTACGCCCGCTCGGGCGCCGCTCCGGATGCCACGAGTTCCTAAAAGGAACTTATCTCATGCGAGGCGGGTGCGATGATGAGTTCCATGAACTCCCCGCCCGCCCCGCCGGCCGATCCCACCGTGCTGCACCCGATGCCCGGGCAGCCGCGGGTCGTACTGCTGAAGCCCCTGGTGAAGTCCGAGCTGATCGAGGTAGGGGACTTCTCGTACTACGACGACCCGGACGACGCGACGGCGTTCGAGACCCGCAACGTGCTGTACCACTACGGTCCCGAGAGGCTCGTCATCGGGAAGTTCTGCGCGCTGGGCACCGGGGTGCGGTTCATCATGAACGGCGCCAACCACCGGATGGACGGCCCGTCCACCTTCCCGTTCCCGTCCATGGGCGGTTCCTGGTCGGAGCACTTCGACCTGCTGACCGGGCTGCCCGGTCGCGGTGACACCGTCGTCGGCAACGACGTCTGGTTCGGGTACGGCTCCATGGTGATGCCGGGTGTGCGGATCGGGCACGGCGCGATCATCGGCGCGGGCTCCGTCGTCACCTCGGACGTGCCCGACTACGGCATCGTCGGCGGGAACCCGGCCCGGCTGATCCGCACCCGGCACGACGAACGGACCGTCGCCCGACTGCTCGCCGTCGCCTGGTGGGACTGGCCTCTCGACCACCTCACCCGTCACATCCGCACCATCATGTCCGGCAGCGTCGACGCGCTCGAAGCGGCCGCCCCGGAAGGGACACCGTGACCATCACCGTTCGTGAACTCGTCCACTACCCGGTGAAGGGCTGCGCCGGGATACCGGTCGACTCCGCCCGGGTCCTCGGGACCGGCCTCGAACACGACCGCACGTTCATGGTGGTGAACGCGGACGACGGGGCGTTCCGCAGCCAGCGCACCCACCCCGCGATGGCCGCGGTCCGGGTCGAAGTCCTGGACGGCGGCGCGGTGTTGTCCCTGGCGGCCGAGGGCGTCGAGCCGCTGCGGCTGGACGTGGTCCGGGACGGCCCGCGCCGCGAGGTCAGCATGTTCGACCGCCCGCTCGGTGCGGCCGCCGACCAGGGCGACGAGGCCGCGGAATGGTTCTCCGACGCACTCGGCGCGAAGTCCCGTCTGGTGCGCGTGGTGCCCGGATTCGACCGGGACGGCTGGGGCGACACCCCCGGCAAGCTCAACTTCGCCGACGCGCACGCGGTCCTGGTCGCCTCGACGGCCTCCCTGGACGACCTCAACGCCCGTATCGCCGCCCGGGGCGCGGCCCCCGTTCCGATGAACCGCTTCCGCGCCAACATCGTCCTGACCGGCGGCGACGAACCACACTTCGAGGACCGGGCCCGCCGGATGCTCCTCGGCACGGTGGAACTCGCCCACTCCGTACGGGCCACGCGGTGCGCCGTACCCATGGTCGACCAGACCACCGGCGAACGCGTGGGCCCGGAACCGATCCGTACCCTGTCGACGTACCGCCGCGAGCCGGAGTACGGCAACAGGGTCAGCTTCGGCGCGAAGAACGCGGTGGTGTGCGAGGGCGTGATCAAGGTCGGGGACGCGGTCGAGATCGCGGAATGGCTCAGCCCGTGAACGCCCCGGCCTTCACACCGCCGACGAACGCCCCGGAGGGCATCGGAGCCGTGAGCGCGGGCTCCCGGATGACCGCCGCGAACCGCGCGCCCTGCTCCTCGATCGCCTTCCTGCGCACCTGGCGGATCGCCACCCTCTCGTCAATTGCCTGAAGGGAACGCGCCTTCGGGCCCGCGCCGAGCAGCGCCCTGACGTGATCGGTCGTGACCGAGCGGTGCGCGCGTCCCGTGCGGAGAGCGACCGGGGGCGTCGTCACCACAGGTCCGCGTTCTTGTCGGGTTGCAGGGAATCCCCGATGTGGGACATGACCGACCAGATGATGGCCCGCCGGCACTCGCTCATCCTCTTGGCCTCGATGTACAGCGTGTTGTCCCCGCTGACCCGGTAGTTCTCCCGGCGGCCGTCCGCCTTGAGCTTCAGGCCCTCCATGCGGCGCCGCAGGTGGGGAATGGTGATGGCTACCTGGTGGTCGTCCACCACCAGCCGGGTGACCTCGTCCCAGGGGATCTCGTCGGCGGCGCCGTGGACGTACAGGTACGTGGCACCGATCTCGAAGGAGCCGTACCGGACGTCGCCGCCCTCGGCCAGCTCGCGCACGATCTTGCCCACCCTCGCCTCCACGACACGGTCGATGATCCCGCCGAACATCGGCGTCAGCGTGCCCGGGGAGCGCAGGAGCGTGCGGAGGAAGTTGCCGCCGGTGTCGGTCAGGAAGTAATTGCCGGACAGGAGGTGGAAGTCCGAGCCGGGAGCCATCTCGATCCGGGCCTCGATCCGGTCCGACACCGGCCGTGCGGCGGTCGATCCCAGGTGGGTGACGTGGCGGGTCAGGGTCACATCGTGGATGTCCTCCCAGCGGAGCGCCCACCGCACCCTGCTCCGGCCGCGGTAGGCGATTCCGTCCTCGTGCAGGACGAGCCAGGAGGCGAAGGAACGGGTGAGTGCGAACACCCCCCAGACGAACAACAGGGCGCAGACGGCATCGAATATGAGGTGTCCGACGCCGTGCGTGGCCTCGGGTATGTCGATGAACAGCCAGAACGCGGCCACCGGGACGACGGTCAGGGCGAGCTTGCCCATCGTCGGACGTTCCCGGTAGCGGACGAGGACCCCGCCCAGATCGGCCTCGTCCACCGGTCGGCGGCCTTCGCCGCTTCCTCTGTCCCGATCAGTCATGACCCCTCCCGATGCGCTGTGTCGACGTTCCGCCATATCGCCTTTTCGGTAAGCGGACGGGACAACTCGGTTGCTTGTCAACGCAGTTGTTCCGCTGCTCCGGCCGCAGCCTATTTCCCGCCTCGGACAGCCCCGACCCCATCCCCCTCACGCGTCCCGCCGTGCCCCCACCAGGGCGTCGCCCACGTCCGTACGGAAGTACAGCACCGACCGCCCGGCCCGGCGCCGGTCGACCAGGCCGGAGTCCAGCAGAACCCTGAGGTGACGGCCCACCGAGCCGAGTCCCTGTCCGGTCAGCGCCACCAGGTGAGTGGTGCTCTTGGGCTGGGCGAGCAGCAGCAGCACCGCCGCCCGCGCGGGGCCGAGCAGACGTCCCAGCGCGTCCGGCACGCGCTCCCGGTCCGCGTCGGCGAGGGCGCCCGAGCACGGGTAGACGACCGCGTACCGCAGGGCGTCGTCGTCCCAGGACACCCAGCCCGCGCGCAGGGTGACGGGAACGAAGAGGAGCCGCACCCCGGACAGGTGCTTGGGCGGGTAGTCGTGCGCGTTGATCCGGAGTCGGCTGTCGCCGAGCCACCGCATCCCCGGGCGCAGGCCGTCGAGGGCGGCGGCCCATCCGTCCCGGCTCAGCTGCCCGGTCCGGGCGACGATGTCCGCCTCGATGATCCGGCGGCGGCGTCGCCAGTCCGGCAGGAGCGTGTGCCGCCACACCCAGTGCAGGACGTCGGCGGCGGACCGGGCCAGGTCGTCACGGTCCAGGAGCGGCGGGAGGGGCCGGCCGCCGAGGGACACCAGCAGGTCGGACCGGGCCCGCCCGGGTGCGGTGGCGCGTACGGGCGCGAGCTCCTCCTCGAAGCTCGGCGTGCCCTCGCCCGTGGGGGTGGGGGTGATGAAGTCCGCGTTCCAGGTGCCGCAGAGCGCCACCGGTATGAGCAGGGCGGCCACCGGGTCGGCGGCCTGCCGGGCGCGGTAGGCGGGCAGGTGGGTGTCGAGCCAGGACCGTTCGCCGGGGTGGTGGGCGCTCCCCCGCTCCAGGATCTGCACGGCGGCGACGGTCTCGGCGAGTGGCGAGACGACGAACCGGCTTCCGGCGAGGGTGTCCGTGTTGATCTGCCACAGGCCCATGACGTTTCGCCTCCGCGCGAAACAGTAACGGCCCGTGCGGACCGCTGCCGAGACTCCCCCGCATGCGCACCTACCGAGAACTCCTGCGGACTCCGCAGTTCCGGCCGCTCTTCGCGACCACCGCCACCCATGTCGCCGGACAGACCACGAGCGGGCTGGCCCTCGGCACCCTCGTCTACGCGGCGACCGATTCGCCGTTGCTCGCCGCCCTGTCCATGTTCGGCTCCTCGCTCGCCCAGGTGATCGGCGCGACCGTGCTCATGTCGGCGGCGGACCGGCTGCCGCCGCGGGCCGCGATGAGCGGGATGGCGCTCGCCTTCGGGCTGGCGACCGCAGTGCTCGCCGTCCCCGGGCTGCCGCTGCCGGTCGTCTTCGCGATCGTCCTGGCCCAGGGGGTGATCGCCGCGGTGGGCGGCGGGGTGCGGTACGGCCTGCTCAACGAGGTACTGCCCAAGGACGGTTATCTGCTGGGGCGTTCGGTGCTGAACATGTGCGCCGGCCTGATGCAGATCGGCGGATACGCGGTCGGCGGGCTGCTGGTGGTGGCGTTGTCCGCGCGCGGGACGCTGCTGGTGGCCGCCGCCCTGTATCTGACCGGGGCGGCCGTCGCCCGGTTCGGGCTGGCGCGGCGGGCCCCGCGGGCCGCCGGTCGGCCGTCGGTCGCCGAGACGTGGCGGATCAACTCCGTGCTGTGGTCCTCGGGGCCGCGCCGCCGGATCTACCTCTCGCTCTGGGTGCCGAACGGGCTGGTCGTCGGCTGCGAGTCGCTGTTCGTCCCGTACGCCCCCGACCGTGCCGGGCTCCTCTTCGCCTCCGCCGCGCTGGGAATGCTCGTCGGGGACACGGCGGTGGGGCGGTTCGCCGCTCCGCGCCTGCGGGTCCGGGCGGCCACGCCGCTGCTGCTGCTCCTGGCCGCTCCGTACCTGCTGTTCGCCGCACGTCCGGCGGTGCCGCTCGCGCTCGCCCTGGCCCTGCTCGCCTCGGTCGGGTTCGCGGCGAGCCTGCTGCTCCAGGAGCGGTTGATGGCCCTGACCCCGGACGAGATGACCGGTCAGGCGCTCGGGCTGCACTCCTCGGGCATGGTCACCCTCCAGGGCGTCGCGGCCTCGCTCGCCGGGGCCGTCGCCCAGTGGACCTCGCCCGGGACGGCGATGTCCGTGATGGCGGGGGCGTCCGTCGTGGTCACCCTGACCCTGGCAGGGGCGGAACGGCGGGCGAGGGCGGTGGATGTCCCGGCGGGCCGCCGGACACCGGGAACGGTCGGGAGCGAATCCGGGTGACCGGCGGTCCCGCCCCCGTTAACGTCCTGGGAGCAAGAGGGACAGGCTCCCCGTTGCTCCCCGGGACGTTGACGTGCGCCCGTTCGCCCGGCCCGGCATCGGCGGGAAGCGGGCAGGCCGGGACACCACGGATCTGCGAAGCAGACAGAGGACAAGAGGACAGAGGACAGACGTGTTAGAGACGTATCGCGCAGTGCAGTTCACGGAGTACGGCGGGCCCGAGGTCCTGCACCTGGTGGACCGCGAGATGCCGCGCCCGGGGCGCGGGGAGGTCCTGATCGAGGTCCGGGCCGCCGGGGTGAATCCGCTGGACTGGCAGCTGCGCAGCGGGGCCGTCGCGGCGATGATGCCGGTGGCGTTCCCGTCCGTGCCCGGTGGCGACGTCGCCGGGGTCGTCGTCGCGGTCGGCGAGGACGTTGCCGACTTCGAGGCGGGGGACGAGGTCTTCGGCTCGATCGGTTCCGGCGGCTATGCGCAGTACGCGCTGGCTCCCGCGGCGCGGCTGGCGCGAAGGCCCGGCAACGTGCCCTGGGAGGTGGCGGCCGGGCTGCCGGTGGCCGTCGACACGGCGTACCAGGCGCTCGGCGATCTCGGGGTGAGGGCCGGGGAGACCCTGGTCGTGGACGGGGCCGCGGGCGGTGTCGGGTCCGTCGCCGTGCAGATCGCCGGACAGCTCGGCGCCACCGTGATCGGTACGGCGAGCGAGCGCAACCACGCGTATCTGCGCTCGCTCGGCGCCGAACCCGTGACGTACGGCGAAGGACTCGCCGAGCGGATCCGCGCCGTCGCCCCGAACGGCGTGGACGCGGCACTCGACGCCGCCGGGAAGGGTTCGCTGCCGGACCTCGTCGAGGTGGCGGGCGGGCCGGGGCGCGTCGTGACGATCGCCGACCACCGGGCGGCGGACCACGCGGTGCGTTTCGTGTTCGCCGGGGCGGACACCGTGCGTGAGCGGCTGGAGCAGGCTGCCGCGCTGGTCGTGAACGGCGAACTCACCCTGTCGGTGGCGGAGACGTACCCGCTGGCGCGGGCCGCCGACGCGCACCGGCGGAGCGAGGGCGGTCATGTGCGCGGCAAGCTGGTCGTCGTGCCGGACTGACGCCCCGGGGAGCGGGGCGGGTGCCCCTGCCCGGATCCGCGCAGGCGCCCTTCGCGCAGGAGGGCCCCTGCGCGTGGGAAGGGCCCGGTTCCCGCTCAGGAGCCGTGGAACTCGCCCCTGCGCGGGCCCGCCGCCCGCCCCGCGCCGCCGTCCGCGTCAGTCGAAGACCGGGCCCTGCGTCCGGGTCCGCTTGATCTCGTAGAAGCCGGGGATCGACGCCACCAGCAGCGTGCCGTCCCACAGCTTCGCCGCCTCCTCGCCCTTCGGGGCGGGGGTCACGACCGGGCCGAAGAAGGCGATCTGCTCGCCGTCGGCGCCGGGGACGGCGATGACCGGGGTGCCGACGTCCTGGCCGACCTTGTCGATGCCCTCCTTGTGGGAGGCGCGCAGCTCGGCGTCGTAGGCGTCGGAGTCCATGTACTCGATCAGGTCGGCGGGCAGGCCGACCTCTTCGAGCGCACCCGCGATCGCCTCGCGGGTGGCGCCCTCCCCCTGGTTGTGGAAGCGGGTGCCGAGCGCGGTGTAGAGGGGGCCGACGATGTCGTCCCCGTGCTTCTGCCGGGCCGCGACGACCACGCGGACGGGGCCCCACGCCTGGTTCTCCAGCATGTCCCGGTACTCCTCGGGCAGCTCGTCGAGCCTGTCCTCGTTGAGGACCGCGAGGCTCATCACGTGCCAGCGGACCTCGACGTCGCGGACCTTCTCCACCTCCAGCATCCAGCGGGAGGTCATCCACGCCCAGGGGCAGAGGGGGTCGAACCAGAAGTCGACGGGGGTCCTGCCGGTCACCGTGGTGTTCTCGGACATGTTTCTCCTCGTGAGGGCGTGCACACCTGTGCGCGAGAACGCCTTCGGGTGCACCGGCCATTCCCGTATGCCCGGCCGGGTGACGGCATGGGAGGATCAAAGTATTCGAACGTGCACAAAGGAACGTGACACAAAGGAGTGTGCCGGTGCCCGGTGAGAACCTGTCCCGCGACGAGGCCCGCGAGCGGGCCGAGCTGCTGAGCGTCGAAGGTTACGAGGTCGCTCTCGATCTGCGGTCGGCCGTCGGCCCGTCCGACGGGGACGGTGACGGCACCTCCTCCGGCCCGCTGACCTTCCGCTCGGTGACCACCATCCGGTTCCGCACCGCGCGGGCGGGCGCGTCGACCTTCGCCGACCTCGTGGCCCCGGGCGTGAACGCCGTGACGCTGAACGGCCGGGCACTCGACCCCGCCACCGTCTTCGACGGGACGCGGGTGGCGCTGGACGACCTGCCGGAGGGCGGGAACGTCCTGGTGGTCGACGCGCAGTGCGCGTACAGCCGGACCGGCGAGGGCATGCACCGCTTCGTCGACCCGGAGGACGGCGAGGTCTACCTCTACACCCAGTACGAGCCGGCCGACGCGCGCCGGGTCTTCGCGAACTTCGAACAGCCCGACCTGAAGGCTCCGTTCCGCTTCGAGGTGACGGCGCCCGAGGACTGGACGGTTTGGAGCAACGGGGCCGAGGAGTCGCGGAACGGCGGGGTGTGGCGGTTCGCCGAGACGAAGCCGATCTCGACGTACATCACCGCGGTCGTCGCCGGTCCGTACCACTGCGTCACCGACTCCTACAGCCGTACGTTCGACGACGGCACGACGCTGGAGATCCCGCTCGGCGCGATGTGCCGCAAGGGGCTCGCCCGTCACTTCGACGCGGACGACGTCTTCCTGATCACCAAGCAGGGCCTGGACTTCTTCCACGACAACTTCGACTACCCGTACCCGTTCGGGAAGTACGACCAGGCGTTCGTGCCCGAGTACAACCTCGGCGCGATGGAGAACCCGGGCTGTGTCACGTTCCGCGAGGAGTACATCTTCCGCGGGAAGGTGACCCAGGCGGCGTACGAGGACCGGGCCAACGTCATCCTGCACGAGATGGCGCACATGTGGTTCGGCGACCTGGTCACCATGCAGTGGTGGGACGACCTGTGGCTGAAGGAGTCGTTCGCCGACTTCATGGGCATCTTCGCGATGGTCGGGGCGACCCGTTTCGAGGACGGCTGGATCACCTTCGCCAACAACCGCAAGTCGTGGGCGTACCGTGCCGACCAGCTGCCGTCCACCCACCCGATCACGGCCGACATCCACGACCTGGAGGACGCCAAGCTCAACTTCGACGGCATCACGTACGCCAAGGGCGCCTCGGTGCTGAAGCAACTGGTGGCGTACGTGGGGCGGGAGGCGTTCCTGGAGGGCGCCCGGCGCTACTTCAAGAAGCACGCCTACGGCAACACCCGGCTGGACGACCTGCTCTCCGTGCTTGCCGAGACCTCCGGACGCGACATGACGGCCTGGGCGAAGTCGTGGCTCCAGACGGCGGGCGTCAACTCGCTGACACCGGTGGCGACATACGATGCGGCGGGCCGGATCACGGAGCTGGCGGTACTCCAGGAGGCGGCCGAGTCCCACCCGGAGCTGCGCCCGCACCGGGTCGCGGTCGGCCTGTACCGGCGGACCGCGGACGGCGAGCTGGTGCGGTACGCCCGCGCCGAGGTGGACGTGGCGGGCCCGCGCACCGTGGTCGGGGAGCTGGCCGGGGCGGAGCGCCCCGAGCTGATCCTGGTCAACGACGACGACCTCACCTACTGCAAGGTCCGCTTCGACGAGGTGTCGCTGGCCACGCTGCGGGAGCACCTCGGCGACCTGACCGATCCGCTGGCGCGGGCGCTGTGCTGGTCGGCGCTGTGGAACATGACGCGTGACGGGCTGATGCCGGCCCGGGACTTCGTCTCCCTGGTGCTCGCCTTCTCCGGCCGCGAGTCCGACATCGGCGTCCTCCAGATGCTGCACGTCTGGACCCGGACCTCGCTCACCCAGTACGCGGAGCCGCGGTGGCGCGAGGAGGGCGGCCGGGCACTGGCCGAGGGCGCGCTGCGGGAGCTGCGGGTCGCCGAGCCGGGCAGCGAGCACCAGCTCGCCTGGGCGCGGTTCTTCGCGTCGGTCGCCGACGCGGACACCGACTTCCAGCTGTTGAAGGGGCTGCTCGACGGCTCGGCCGGGATCGACGGGCTCGACGTCGACCAGGAGCTGCGGTGGGCTTTCCTGTCGCCGCTGGCTGCGCACGGAGCGGTCGACGAGGCGGTGCTCGACGCCGAACTGGCCCGCGACGACACGGCGTCCGGCGAGCGGCACCACGTGCGGTGCCTTGCCTCGCGGCCCTCGGCCGAGGTCAAGGCGCGCGGCTGGGCGGACGTCGTGGAGTCGGACGCGCTGTCCAACGCGCTGGTGGAGGCCACGATCACGGGTCTCGTGCAGCCGTCGCAGCGGGAGTTGCTGGCTCCGTACACCGAGAAGTACTTCGCCGCGATCGAGCGGGTGTGGGCCGAGCGGTCGATCCAGATCGGGGTGGTCGTGGTGCGGGGGCTCTACCCCTCGCTCCAGGACGACCCGTCGACGCTGGCGGCGACGGACGCGTGGCTGACCGCGCGCCCGGAGGCCGCGCCGGCGCTGCGCAGGCTGGTGCTGGAGTCGCGGGACGACCTGGCGCGGGCGCTGCGCGCCCAGGCGTGCGACGCGGGCACGACCGCGCCGACCGGGATCTGACGCGACCGCCCCCGCCCGCCCGCCCGGCTCCGGCCTCCGACCGGGCGGGCGGGGGCGCAGGGCCGCCCCGGTGGATGTTTCCACCGTGGCGGCCCTTTTCCGGTCGCGGAACCGCGCAGGCCGGTCGCGGGACGAGCGTGGGACGGGCGTGGCGCGCACGGCATCGCACGTACGGCATCGTGCCTATGGCACAGCGCGTACGGCATCGCATATACGGACCCGAACCGACCATCGGCATCGCATCGCATCGCACGGGCGGACCGGAACGGCCGGTCGTTCATGGCTCGATCACGCCGCATCCAGCACCGGTCGACGGAAAGGCCGTTTCGCGCGGGACCCGCCGGATGCATGCCGGTTCGCCGAGAACGTCCCTGCGGAAAACCTGTCACAGCAGCCACGTATCCACCGCTTCGTCCCTGATGACGCATCGTCCTCGGTGGCGGGATTCTGCCATGTACACATCTCGCCCCCCACAACTCTCCACAAACCCCTGTCATTTGCGAAAGGGTGAGCGGTCATCCGGTACCGAATTCCGGACTGTCTCTTTCACATGCAGGGATGCTGATGACCTCCGAGTCCTCCAGTCTCATACCCGGGGCGAGACGCGCGGCCCGCGTCGCGGCCGCCGCCGGCCTGGTGGCCGCGCTGGCCGCCACCAGCGCGGCCCCCGTCTTCGCCGTCGACAACCCCGCGCCCAGCCCGCTCAAGGCCGCCGCCGAGGGCACCTCCGCCAAGGGCGCCTCGCCCGACAAGCTCGGTGCGCACGACGCCGAGGTACTGGCGAAGGCCAAGGCCAAGGGCGAGAAGAACATCACGATGATGGTCGCCACCGCTCCCGGCGCGACCGCCCAGGTCAGCAAGCAGCTGAACGCCGTCGAGGGCTCCGTGATGGGCCGCGCGTACGACAAGCTCGGTTACGTGCGGGCGACCGTGCCGACCGCGACCGCCGACGCGACCATCAAGGCGGCCTCCAAGCTGTCCTCCGTCCACGGCATCGATCTCAAGCAGGAGATCAAGCTGGACGACCCGACGCCCGCGGGCGACCGCGCCACCGGGAACAAGGTCAAGGCCAAGTCGACGGGCACGTACCCGGCGCCGGGCAAGAAGACCCCGGCGAAGAACCCGTACAACCCGTCGTTCGAGACGGGCGCCGTCGACTTCGTCAAGCAGAACCCGAAGGCCGACGGCCGCGGCGTGACCATCGGCATCCTCGACTCGGGTGTCGACCTCGGCCACCCGGCGCTGCAGAAGACCACCACGGGCGAGCGCAAGATCGTCGACTGGGTGACCGCCACCGACCCGGTCAGCGACGGCGACGGCACCTGGCTGCGGATGACGGACGCCGTGTCCGGCCCGACGTTCACGTACCAGGGCCGCACCTACAAGGCGCCCAAGGGCGACTTCCGGATCAAGCTGTTCGCCGAGGCCGCCACCAAGGGCGGCGACATGGCGGGCGACCTGAACCGCGACGGCGACACCACCGACGTGTGGGCCGTGCTCTACGACCCGGTCACCGGCACCGTGCGCGTCGACCTGAACGACGACGCCGACTTCACCAACGACACCGCCCTGAAGCCGTACAAGGAGAAGCACCAGGTCTCCTACTTCGGCAAGGACGACCCGCGGACCGATGTCGTCGAGCGCGTCCCGTTCACCGTCGAGTCGCGCAAGAACGTCGTCTACAACGCGGCGGGCGACAAGGCCGACTTCGTCAACATCGGCGTCATCGAGAGCGAGCACGGCACCCACGTCGCGGGCATCACCGCGGCGAACGGCCTGTTCGGCGGCGCGATGAACGGCGCCGCGCCCGGTGCGAAGATCGTCTCCTCGCGTGCCTGCACCTGGGACGGCGGCTGCACCAACATCGCGCTCACCGAGGGCATGATCGACCTCGTGGTGAACCGCGGCGTCGACGTCGTCAACATGTCGATCGGCGGCCTGCCGCCGCTGAACGACGGCAACAACGCCCGCGCGGAGCTCTACAAGCGCCTCATCGACATCTACGGCGTCCAGCTGGTCATCTCGGCCGGCAACGACGGCCCGGGCGTGAACACCATCGGTGACCCCGGCCTCGCCGACCACGTCATCTCCGTCGGCGCGTCCATCTCCAAGGAGACCTGGGCCGCCAACTACGGGTCGAACGTCACCAAGAAGTACGACATGATGCCGTTCTCCTCGCGCGGTCCGCGTGAGGACGGCGGCTTCACGCCGACCCTGACGGCCCCGGGTGCCGCGATCAACACCACCCAGACCTGGCTGCCGGGCGGCCCGGTCAAGGAGGCGGGCTACAACCTGCCGGCCGGTTACTCCATGCTCCAGGGCACCTCGATGGCATCGCCGCAGGCCGCGGGCGCGACCGCGCTGCTGCTGTCGGCCGCGAAGCAGAAGAACATCGAGCTGCCGCCCGCCGATCTGCGCACCGCGCTGACCAGCACCGCCGGCCACATCAAGGACGTGCCCGCGCACGCCCAGGGCGCCGGTCTGATCAACATCGTCGACGCCTGGAAGCTGATCAAGAAGCAGGGCACCCCGGCGCACGAGTACACGGTGAAGGCCCCGGTCGACACCGCCATCGACTTCGCGCTGAAGACCCCCGGCTTCGGCACCGGCCTGTACGACCGCGAGGGCGGTCTCAAGGTCGGCCAGAAGAAGACGTACGACGTCACGATCACCCGCACCACGGGCCCGGACGACGCCGTCAAGCACAAGCTGTCGTGGAAGAACAACGACGGCACCTTCAAGCTGGTCGGATCGTCCACGGTCGCCCTGCCGCTCGACGTGCCGGTCACCGTCAAGGTGCAGGCCGAACCGGGCAGCACGGGCGTGCACAGCGCGATCCTGGAGGTGGACGACAGCAGGACCGCCGGTGTGGACCAGCAGATCCTCACCACGGTCGTCGTCTCCACCGACCTGGTGAAGCCCGCCTACGCGTTCAAGGCGTCCGGCTCGGTGCAGCGCAACAGCAGCGACTCGTACTTCCTGACCGTCCCGGAGGGCGCCAAGACCCTTGAGGTCTCCCTCGGCGCGCTGCGCTCGGGCAGCCAGACCCGCTTCATCTCGATCCACCCGTACGGGGTGCAGATGGAGGACAGCTCCACGATCTTCTGCTACCCGAACTACGAGAACCCGGCCAACACCTGCCGCCCCGACGTGCGCTCCTACAAGGACCCGCAGCCGGGCGTCTGGGAGATCGAGGTCGAGGCCCGCCGCACGTCGCCGCTGCTGGACAACCCGTACAAGCTGGACGTCTCGCTGCTCGGCGCGACCTTCGACCCGGCGGTGCAGACCATCGCCGAGGCGAAGGTCGGCACCCCCGCCTCGGTGACCTGGAAGGCCACCAACGAGGCCGGTGACCTGGCGGGCTCGCTCAAGGGCGGCTCGCTGGGCTCGGCCAAGGTCGACAAGCCGTCGGTCAAGACGGGTGACGAGCAGGAGTACACGGTCACCATCGGCGAGGGCGTCGAGAAGCTGGACGTCGCCATCGGCGGCACCTCGGACGCCAACGCGGACCTGGACCTGTACATCTTCAAGGGCACCACCCAGGTCGGCAAGTCGACGACGGCCGGGTCCGAGGAGTCGGTCAGCCTGGTGAAGCCCGCCGCCGGCACGTACACCGTCGTCATCGACGCCTACGACGTCCCGGCCGGGACCACCACGTACGACTACCGCGACGTGTACTACGCGCCGTCGCTCGGCACGATCAAGGTCGACGAGTCGAAGGCCGTGAACCTGGCCAACGGCGCCTCGGCCCAGATCACCGCCGAGGTCGCGGTCGCCGGGGCGGCCCCCGAGGGCCGGCAGTTCTTCGGCGAGGTGCACCTGGTGAACGGCCGCGGGACCGCGGCCGGCACCGGCAGCGTCGTGATCGAGAAGGTCACGCAGTAGAACGAGCGGGTCACGCGGCAACGAACCGCTCCGTGGGCGCGTGCACCGCGCGGTGACCGCACCGCCCGCCCGCACCGCCCGCGGCGTGTGATCCGTACGACAGTGGGGCGGGGGCTCGTCAGAGCTCCCGCCCCACTGCCATGCGCCCCGGACCGGGCTGCCCGGGGCACGCCCGCCGTGCGCGGTACGGGCCGCGGGCGGCCGTCCGGGCGGGCGCTGTCCGCAGAGCGGACAATGGATTGGACAAGGAAGCCGTGGACATACGCATCATGGAACGGCAACCGCGCCAGCTCGTACGCTCGAAGGAGTTCCTGTGAAGGTCGGAATCGTCGGCGCCACCGGTCAGGTCGGCACAGTCATGCGCAGGATCCTGGCCGAGCGGAAGTTCCCGGCCGACGAGCTGCGGCTGTTCGCCTCCGCACGCTCCGCGGGCTCCACCATCGAGTGGGAGGGCCGGGAGATCACCGTCGAGGACGCCTCGACGGCCGACTACACCGGACTGGACATCGTGCTGTTCTCGGCGGGTGGCGCGACCTCGAAGGCGCTTGCCGAGAAGGTCGCCGCGCAGGGCGCCGTCGTGATCGACAACTCCTCCGCCTGGCGCAGGGACCCCGAGGTCCCGCTGGTGGTCTCCGAGGTCAACCCGCACGCGATCGCGAACCGTCCCAAGGGCATCATCGCCAACCCGAACTGCACCACGATGGCCGCCATGCCCGTGCTGCGCCCGCTGCACGACGAGGCCGGGCTCCAGGCACTGACCGTCGCCACCTACCAGGCGGTGTCCGGGTCGGGGCTGGCCGGCGTCGCCGAGCTGCACGGCCAGACGTCCAAGGTCGTCGCCGAGGCCGACCGGCTCACCCACGACGGCGGGGCCGTCGACTTCCCCGAGCCCGGCGTCTACAAGCGCCCGATCGCCTTCAACGTGCTGCCGCTGGCCGGCTCGATCGTCGACGACGGCTCCTTCGAGACCGACGAGGAGCAGAAGCTCCGCAACGAGTCCCGCAAGATCCTGGAGATCCCGGAGCTGAAGGTGTCCGGCACCTGCGTCCGGGTGCCGGTCTTCTCCGGCCACTCGCTCCAGGTCAACGCGCGCTTCGCCCGCCCGATCGGCGTCGAGCGCGCCTACGAGCTGCTGAAGGACGCCCCGGGCGTCGAGATCTCCGAGATCCCCACCCCGCTCCAGGCGGCCGGCAAGGACGCCTCGTTCGTCGGCCGCATCCGGGTCGACGAGACCGTGGACAACGGCCTCGCGCTCTTCGTCTCCAACGACAACCTCCGCAAGGGCGCCGCGCTGAACGCGGTACAGATCGCGGAGCTGGTCGCGGCCGAGCTGAACGGCTGATACCTGCGCGTACGGAAGGGGCGGTCGCCGCGGACATCCACCGCGGCCACCGCCCCTTCCGCGCGCCGGCGACAGGACGGCTCCGGCCGCCTCGCTCCGGGGGCCGACGTGGAAGGATGACCGAAAACGTCGCATACCAAGGAGATGACCGCGTGCCTGGCACGAATCTGACCCGCGAAGAGGCACAGGAGCGGGCGCGCCTGCTGACCGTGGACGCGTACGAGATCGATCTCGACCTCTCGGGAGCGCAGGAGGGCGGCACCTACCGGTCCGTGACCACCGTGCGCTTCGACTCCGCCGAAGCCGGTGCGGAGACCTTCATCGACCTGGTCGCCCCGGCCGTGCACGAGGTCGAGCTGAACGGCACGGCGCTGGACGTCGCCGCCGTGTTCCGCGACTCGCGCATCGCGCTGCCGGGCCTCGTCGCCGGCTCCAACGAGCTGAAGGTCGTCGCCGACTGCGCGTACACGAACACCGGCGAGGGCCTGCACCGCTTCGTCGACCCGGTCGACCAGCAGGCGTACCTGTACACCCAGTTCGAGGTGCCGGACGCCCGGCGCGTCTTCGCCAGCTTCGAGCAGCCCGACCTGAAGGCGACGTTCCAGTTCACCGTGAAGGCCCCGGAGGGCTGGACGGTCATCTCGAACTCGCCGACGCCCGAGCCGCGCGACGACGTCTGGTCCTTCGAGCCGACCCCGCGCATCTCGACGTACATCACCGCCCTGATCATCGGCCCGTACCACGCGGTGCACAGCAGCTACGAGAAGGACGGCCGGACCGTCCCGCTCGGCATCTACTGCCGCCCGTCGCTCGCCGAGTTCCTGGACGCGGACGCCATCTTCGACGTGACCCGGCAGGGCTTCGACTGGTTCCAGGAGAAGTTCGACTACGCCTACCCGTTCGCCAAGTACGACCAGCTCTTCGTCCCGGAGTTCAACGCGGGCGCGATGGAGAACGCGGGCGCGGTCACCATCCGCGACCAGTACGTCTTCCGCTCGAAGGTGACGGACGCCGCGTATGAGACGCGGGCCGAGACCATCCTGCACGAGCTGGCCCACATGTGGTTCGGCGACCTCGTCACGATGGAGTGGTGGAACGACCTGTGGCTGAACGAGTCGTTCGCCACGTACACGTCGATCGCCTGCCAGGCGTACGCGGAGGGCTCGAAGTGGCCGCACTCCTGGACCACGTTCGCCAACTCCATGAAGACCTGGGCCTACCGCCAGGACCAGCTGCCCTCCACGCACCCGATCATGGCGGACATCCGTGACCTGGACGACGTGCTGGTCAACTTCGACGGCATCACCTACGCCAAGGGCGCCTCGGTCCTGAAGCAGCTGGTGGCGTACGTCGGCATGGACGAGTTCTTCAAGGGCGTCCAGGCGTACTTCAAGGCGCACGCGTTCGGCAACACCCGGCTGTCCGACCTGCTGGGAGCGCTGGAGGAGACCTCCGGCCGCGACCTGAGGACCTGGTCGAAGGCGTGGCTGGAGACTGCGGGCATCAACATCCTGCGTCCGGAGATCACCACGGACGAGAACGGGAACGTCACCTCGTTCGCGGTCCTCCAGGAGGCGCCCGCCCTGCCCGCGGGTGCGAAGGGCGAGCCGACGCTGCGTCCGCACCGGATCGCGATCGGCTGCTACGACCTCGACGGCTCCGGCAAGCTGGTCCGCACGAACCGGATCGAGCTGGACGTCGACGGCGAACGCACCGAGGTCCCGTTCCCGGCCGGCACCGCCCGCCCGGCCGTGATCCTGCTCAACGACGACGACCTCTCGTACGCGAAGGTCCGGCTCGACGAGGAGTCGCTGCGCGTCGTCACCGAGCACCTCGGCGACTTCACCGAGTCGCTCCCCCGCGCCCTGTGCTGGGCCTCCGCGTGGGACATGACCCGCGACGGCGAACTGGCGACCCGCGACTACCTCTCGCTGGTGCTCTCCGGCATCGGCAAGGAGTCGGACATCGGCGTCGTCCAGTCGCTGCACCGCCAGGTGAAGCTCGCCCTGGACCAGTACGCGGCGCCGGAGTGGCGCGAGGCCGGGCTGACCCAGTGGACCGAGGCGACGCTCGCGCACCTGCGCGCGGCGGAGCCGGGCAGCGACCACCAGCTGGCCTGGGCCCGCGCCTTCGCGGCGACGGCCCGCACCCCGCAGCAGCTGGACCTGCTGGAGTCGCTGCTCGCCGGCAAGGAGACCATCGAGGGCCTCGCCGTCGACACGGAGCTGCGCTGGGCGTTCGTCGAACGGCTCGCCGCGACCGGCGTGTTCGAGGAGGACGAGATCGCCGGCGAGTACGCGCGCGACCGCACGGCGGCGGGCGAGCGCCACGCGGCGACCGCCCGCGCGGCCCGCCCCACCGAGGCGGCGAAGGCGGAGGCGTGGGCCTCGGTCGTCGAGTCCGACAAGCTGCCGAACGCCGTCCAGGAGGCGGTCATCGTCGGCTTCGTCCAGACCGACCAGCGCGAGCTGCTGGCCCCGTACACGGAGAAGTTCTTCGCGGCGGTGAAGGGCGTCTGGGAGTCGCGCAGCCACGAGATGGCGCAGCAGATCGCGGTCGGCCTCTACCCGGCCGTCCACGTCTCGCCGGAGACCCTGGACGCCACGGACGCCTGGCTGGCCTCGGCGAAGCCGAACGCCGCCCTGCGCCGTCTGGTCTCCGAATCCCGTTCGGGCGTGGAGCGCGCCCTGAAGGCCCAGGCCGCCGACGCGGCGGCGGCCACGGCCTGACGGCTGCCAAATGACGGGGGCGCCCCCGGACCGTTCGCACGGTCCGGGGGCGCCGCTGTTTCGCGGGACCGCGGAAAACTCGGCCGTACCCGGGAGTCGGGGCCGCGGGGCGTCCGGAGCCCGCCCCTCATTGCTCACCGGGTCGTTACACCCCCGCCTCCTGGTGGCGGCGGGCCAGGTCGGCCGCGCCGCTCTCGGTGAGGCTGCCGTGCAGGCGCATGCGGGCGACGCCGCCGTCCGGGAAGGCGTCGAGGCGGACGTGGGTGACGACCGCCGGGACGCGGAGCGGGAAGCGGTGGGGGGTGTCGGGCTGGAGGCGGGTGCGGGGGATGATCTCGAACCATTCGCCCGTCTCGCCGTCGCGGCCGTGGAGGGCGATCCAGCCGGCGGCGTTGCCCTTGAGGTAGGCGGTGTCGATCTCGACCGCGCGGACCGCGCCCTGGGCGGGGAGGCGGAAGCGCACCCAGTCGTTGGTGTCGCGGACCCGGCGGCGGCGGTTCTCCCACCCGTCGTCCATCTTGCGGGAGGTGCCGGGCAGGATGATCTGGGTCGGCGAGGAGTAGAAGCGGTCCGAGGCGTCCTCGCAGCTGCCGCCGTTCAGGACCGAGAGCAGGTCGAAGGTGCCGAGGGTGGCGAGCCAGGTCGGGTCGGGCAGGACCTCGCCGTGGACGCGGAGACGGGCGATGCCGCCGTCGGGGTGCTGGCAGAGGCGGACGTGGGTGAAGCGGCGGCCGCAGATGATCTCGAAGCCGTTGGCGGCGTGGCCGCGCACGGGGGTCGGCGGGACGATCTCCTCCCACTTCACGTCGTCGGTGAGGAGGTCGGCGGGGCCGGGCGAGCCCTCGGCGGTCGCGGCCTGGATCGAGACGCGCTGCGGGTAGTTGCCGCGGAAGTGGGCCGTGTCGACGACGACGCCGCGGATGATGCCGGGGGCGCCGAGGCGGATCAGGGCCCAGTCGTGTTCCTCGGGGGCCGGAAACGGGTGGGCGGCGTCCGCGCCGCGTCGGCGGCGGGTCTCCCAGCCGTCCATGACCTTGCCCTTGTGGCCGAAGCGCTCGGGGTCGAAGACCGCGCGCTCCCGGACGAGGAGGTTCTCCCGCTGGGCGAAGAACTCGTCGTTGGCGGCCATCACGCCCGCGCCGAGGCGGCGGTCGGCGAGGTCGACGAGGTCGGTGAAGGGGAGGTCGGTGGTGCGGTAGTCGGCGTAGGGGTCGCCGCCGCCGTACGGGGCCGCGTCGTTGGCGTGGGGATCGTCGTGGTGGCTCTCGTTCCGGTGCTCGTTCTGGTCGAAGGTCATGGGGCCACTGTCACGACCGGGCACCCATCAGGTCCAGTGAAAGTTTTTACAGTCTCTGTTCAGCGGAAGTGAAGGAATCGGCGGCCGCGCCCAGTGCGCCGAGGACCCGGGCCACCGCGGGTGCACGTTCGGCCCCCCGCCGCACCGCCGCCACCACGTGGCGGCGCGGCCGGTCCGCCTCCAGCACGCGCAGCACCACGCCGTCCCGGCCGCCGCGCCGCTCCGCCGACGCCATGCGCGGGATCAGCGCGACACCCAGCCCCGCCTCGACCATGGCCAGGATCGCCGTCCAGCCACAGGCGCTGTGCGCCTGCTCGGGCACGAATCCGGCGGCCTCGCACGCCGCCCTGGTGATCTGCGACCAGGGACCGGAACCGCCGAAGATCCAGGGGTCGTCGGAGAGTTCCGCCAAGCGGAGCGCGGGGGCGGCGGCGAGGCGGTGGCCGACGGGCAGCGCCACGTCCAGCGGGTCCGCGAGCAGCGGTCGCACGGTGAACCGGGGATCGTGGGCGGTCGGGGCGTGCGCGGTGAGGGACAGCGCGAGGTCCGCGTCGCCCGCGGCCAGCAACTCGTAGGCCCGGGCGGCCTCCGCCTCCCGTACCCGCACGTCCGGCCCGGGACGGTCCTCGGCGCGCAGGCGCCGGATCGCCGGGACGACGAGTGCGGGCACCGCCGTCGAGAACGCCGCGACCCGCACCTCACCCGCCTCGCCGCGCAGGTAGTCGGTCAGCTCCGCGTCGGCGCGCTCCAGCTGGGCGAAGACGGCTTCGGCGTGGCGCAGTACGAGATGGGCGGCGGCGGTGAGGCGGACGCGTCGGCCCCGGGCCTCCAGGAGCGGCACGCCGAGTTGCCGGGACAGGTTGGACAGTTGCTGCGAGACCGCCGACGGGGTCATGCGCAGGGCCTCCGCCGTCGCGGTGACCGTGCCCCGGTCGCGCAGCGTGCGCAGGATGCGGAGCTTCTTGACGTCCCACTCGGTCATGGCGGCAACTTAGCGGCAAGTCATCCGGGGTCCCGCGACGGCCGCCCGGGCCGGGCACGTGTGTGTGCCGCCCGGGTCCGGACATGCGCGTGCGCCGCCCGGCACGGGGTACCGGCGGCGCACTCGGCGGGCCTGCGGTCGGGACCGTCCACCGGGTCTGATCCGCCCGGTTCCCGGGCCGATCAGACCCTGATTCCCGGGTGGATCAGGCCGTGCTTCCCGACTCGGTCAAACCTGCTTCTTGGACTTGTCGAAGATCATGACCAGGCCCATGATGACCACGAACAGGGCGATGGGGGCCACGACGTACAGGCCGATGGTCTCCATCACGCTCAGGCCCGGACCGGGGTCGTCACCGTCGTCGCGGGTGAGCGCGAGCGCGGGGGACGTCATGAGCAGCATCATCAGCGTCGTTCCGGCCGTGACGGCGCCGGCGCGCATAGCGTTCTTCTTGTCCACGGTGCAAACGTAGCGAACGCCCACGACGTGCGCGCGCCCGGGGTGCCGTACGGGGCCGGGGCGGGGCGGCGGGACGGGATCCGGGCCGGTGCTCAGCGGCGTTCGAAGACCTCCATCAGCCGGTGCAGGCGGGGCGCGGCGGCCAGCTCCTCCAGGGTGACCGGGTTGCCCTCGGCGTCGGCCGTCGGCAGGCGCCAGTTGGGGTACTGGTCCCAGGTGCCCGGGACGTTCTGCGGGCGGCGGTCGCCCAGCGCGTCGGGCAGCCAGACGCCGACCATGCGGGCCGGGGTGCGCAGCAGGAAGCGGTGCACGGCCCGCACGGCGCCCTCCTCGTCGCCCTCGCCCTCCGGGAGCAGGCCGAGCCGGGCGAGGAGCCCGAGCCATTCCGCGGTGTCGTGGGCGTCGGCGGCCAGTTCCTCCGCGAGGGGGCGGGCGAGCAGCCCGAGCCGGTCGCGCAGGAGCACGTGGTCGCCGTCCAGCCGGGCGGCCGTGGGCGGCAGGTCGTGCGTGGTGGCCGTGGCCAGGCAGCTCTCGCGCCACTGTTCGGCGGCCAGCGGCCGGCCGGTGCCGTCCCAGTCCCGCTCGAACCAGAGCACGGAGGTGCCGAGCACGCCCCGGCGGGCCAGTGTTTCGCGCACCCGTGGTTCGACGGTGCCGAGGTCCTCCCCCACGACCACGGCACCGGCCCGGTGCGCCTCCAGGACGAGGACGGCGAGCATCGCCTCGGCGTCGTGGCCGACGTAGGTGCCCTCGGTGGGCGGGCGCCCCCCGGGCACCCACCACAGCCGGAACAGGCCCATGACGTGGTCGATGCGCAGGGCGCCCGCGTGCGCGAACAGCGCGCGCAGCAGCCCGCGGTACGGGGCGTAGCCGGACGCGGCGAGGGCGTCGGGGCGCCACGGGGGCAAGCCCCAGTCCTGACCGCGGGCGTTGAAGGCGTCGGGGGGCGCGCCGACGGACATGCCTCGGGCGAGGGCGTCCTGCTGGGCCCAGGCGTCGGAACCGCCGGGGTGCACACCCACCGCGAGGTCGTGGACGATGCCGACGGCCATCGAGGCGTCCAGGGCGGCACGCTGGGCTGCGGCGAGCTGCTCGTCGGTCAGCCAGGCGAGCCGGCAGTGGAAGTCGACCCGGTCGCGCAGGGTGTGGCGGGCGCGGGCGGCTTCCTCGGAGCGGGGGTCGCGCAGGGCGGGGGGCCAGGTGTGCCAGTCGGGGCCGTGCTCCTCGGCGAGGGCGCACCACAGGGCGTGGTCCTCCAGCGCCTGCCCCTGTGCGGCGAGGAAGTCGCAGTAGGCGGCACGGCGGCCGGGGGTGAGGGGGACGTCCCGGATGAGTTCGAGGGCCTGGCGCTTGAGCTCCCAGACGGCGTCCCGGTCGATCGGGGCGCCCTTGTTCAGCACGGTGTCGCCGAGTGCGGCGGCGCTCTGGCGCAGGTCGTCGAGGGCTGACCGGTCCGGGACGTGGCCGTACTCGGGGACGGACTCGACGCGCAGGTGGACGGGGTCGGGGAAGCGTCGCGACGAGGGCCGGTACGGGGACGGGTCGGTGGGGTCGCCGGGCACCGCGGCGTGGAGCGGGTTGATCTGGACGAATCCGGCGCCGAGGGTGCGCCCGGACCAGGCGGCGAGGTCGGCGAGGTCCCCGAGGTCGCCCATCCCCCAGGAACGGGCGGAGAGCAGGGAGTAGAGCTGCACGAGGAAGCCGTGGCAGCGCGCGGCCGGCCGGGGCGCCCGGGGCGGGGCGACGACGAGGATGGCGGACGCGCTCCGGCCGCCCGGGGCGCGCACGGCCAGCCGGTGCACGCCGAGCGGCGGTTCGGTCCACCAGGGCGGGGTGGGCGGCGTCCCCGGACCGGCCTCCCCGTCCGCGCCGGATTCCGCGCCCGCGCCCGGCTCCGGGGTCGCGCGCGTTCCCGCGTCCGCGTGTCCCGGCGCGGCCGGGTGCGGGCGGTCCGCCGGGACCCGCAGGGCCGGGAACGGGGGTGCTCCGGCGTCCTCCAGGGCCACGTCCAGGGTGGCGCCCGGGGGCAGGGCCGCCAGCGCCGGGGGCAGCGGCTCCCCGGCCCACACCACCACGGTCGGCGGGAGCAGTCCGGACCGGGCGGCGGACTCGGCGGTGGCGAGCGACTCCCGTACCGCCTCGGGCCCGGCGGCGTCCACGCCGAGCGCGGCGAGCACGGCGACGACCGTGTCGTCCGGGACGGGCACCGTGACGCCGGGGGACGGGGAGTGGGAGGTGGCGACGCCGTGCAGTGCGGCGAGCCGGGACAGGCCCATTCAGACTCCTGGGGACTCCATGCCCCACGTGCCGCCGGTGGTGGCCGGCTCGCTGGTCAGCGGGGCATTGACGGCGAGCGGGGGTTCGCTGGTCAACGGGGTGGCCTCGGCGAGCGGCGGCTCGCTGGTCAGGGGTATCGCGTCGGCGAGCGGAGTCTCGCTGGTCAACGGACCGGGGCCGGGCGCGGGGACGCGCGGCAGCGGGCCGGGACCGGATGCCTGTGAGGCGGGAGCGGGGAGCAGCGGATGCGCGACGGTGGACATGGTGGCCTCCTGGCCGTGGCGGAACAGGACACAGCGGGCCTACCCGGCGGTCTCGCTCGCAGACGTAGGCGTTTTCGGCCTCGCCCACGATCGCCGGCGGCGTCGCGGCGTCCGGGGCCTCCGCCTTGGATCCGTAAGGCCCCGGACGCCGCTCCTTCTCCCACTGCCCGTCGTGGACGAGGTCGTCATCACAACGAGTTCAACGTGCCCCGGGTCACAATCCGTTCCGCCGGGGCCGGTTCTCCGCAAGTCGTCCGTCGATTTCGGCCATTCGGCGCCATCCCTGGCGTCGCCGGCCCTCTGCCGACCACCACTCACCACACCCGCCATATCGGGCATTTACGGCACACCACCCCGGCACATTGACACCCTCGCGCGCGGATGGTGGGCTCGGAGACCATCGGCGGGAGCGAAGGAGACGGGCGATGCGGCTCGGACGCAGGAAGCGGGCAACGGCCGTCGCGGTCGCCGTGCTGGGCGGGCTGCTCTCCGCGGGCGCCCCGGCCGTCGCCGCGCCCTCCGCGCCCGGCTCCCCCGCCCTCACCACGCCCGACCGCACCGGCGACGGCGCGCCGCCCGCCGTATGGCCGCGCCCCCAGTCCATCGAGGCATCCGGGACGGACGTCCCGCTCTCCGCCGAAGTCACCCTCGTCGCCGACGCGCAGGCCGATCCGTACGCCGTCGGCGCGCTGCGGGACCTCCTGCGGGGGGCGGGGGTGCGCACGGTCCACGAGGGGCTGCCGGGCCGCGGCCCGGTCGTCCGCCTCGGCGGCGCCGGTGCCGCGGACGCCCTGCGCGCGCTGCGCGTTCCCGCCCGCGGCGACCTGCCCTCCGGCGGCTACCGGATCGCGGTCGGCCGGGTCGCGGGGCGGGACACCGTCGCCGTGGACGGAGTCGGCGACGACGGCCTGTTCCACGGCGTCCAGACGCTGCGTCAGCTGATCCGGGACGGCGCCGTCGCCGGGGTCGCCGTGCGGGACTGGCCGGGCACCGCCGTGCGCGGGATGACGGAGGGCTTCTACGGGCAGCCGTGGACCCGTGCCGAACGGCTCGCGCAGATCGGCTTCATGGGGCGCACGAAGCAGAACCGCTATCTGTACGCGGCGGGCGACGACCCGTACCGGCAGTCCCGTTGGCGCGATCCGTACCCGGCCGAGCGGCGGGCCGAGTTCCGGGCGCTCGCCGAGCGGGCCCGGGCCGAGCATGTGACGCTCGGCTGGGCCGTCGCCCCCGGACAGACCATGTGCATGGCGTCGGACGACGACGTGAGGGCGCTGACGCGGAAGCTCGACGCGATGTGGGCGCTGGGCGTGCGGGCGTTCCAGCTCCAGTTCCAGGACATCAGCTACAGCGAATGGCACTGCGACGCCGACGCCGACACCTTCGGCCGCGGTCCGGAGGCTGCGGCGCGCGCGCAGGCGCGGGTGGCGAGCGCGGTGGCCCGGCACCTCGCGGCGAGGCATCCGGACGCGGAGCCGCTGTCGGTGATGCCGACGGAGTTCTACCAGGACGGGACGACCGCGTACCGCACGGCGCTCGCGAAGGAGCTCGACGACCGGGTGCAGGTCGCCTGGACCGGGGTCGGGGTGGTGCCGAGGACCATCACCGGCGGCGAACTGGCGGGGGCGCGGGCCGCGTTCCGGCATCCGCTGGTCACCATGGACAACTACCCGGTCAACGACTACGCGCAGGACCGGATCTTCCTGGGCCCGTACACCGGACGGGATCCGGCGGTGGCGGCCGGGTCCGCGGCGCTGCTCGCGAACGCGATGGAGCAGCCGTCCGCGTCCCGCATCCCGCTGTTCACCGCCGCGGACTTCGCCTGGAACCCGAAGGGATACCGGCCGCAGGAGTCCTGGCACGCGGCGATCGACGACCTCGCGGGCGGCGACGCCCGCTCCGGCGACGCGCTGCGCGCACTGGCCGGGAACAGTGCGGCGTCCGTGCTGGGCGGTGACGAGTCGGCGTATCTGCGGCCGCTGCTGGACGCGTTCTGGCGGTCCCGCAGCGCGCAGGACGCGGCGGCGCGGGACGCGGCGGCCCGCGCGCTGCGGGAGGCGTTCACCGTGATGCGGCAGGCACCGCAGCGGCTGGGGAACGTCGCCGAGGGGCGGCTCGACGACGAAGTGCGGCCGTGGGCCGAACAGTTGTCCCGGTACGGCCGGGCGGGCGAGCTGGCCGTCGACCTGTTGCAGGCGCAGGCGCGCGGCGACGGCGCCGCCGCGTGGCGGGCGTCGCTGGCGCTGGAGCCGGTGCGGCGGGCGACGGGGGCGAGCGGTGCGACGGTCGGCAAGGGGGTGCTGGACCCGTTCCTGGACCGGGTGCGCCGGGAGGCGGACGCCTGGACGGGCGCGGACCGCGAGGCGGGCACGGTGACCGAGACGCCCGGCAGCCACACGGTCCGGCTGGACCGGGCCCGTCCGGTGGAGGCCGTGACGGCGATGACCGAACCCGGGAACGGTCCGGGGGCCGGTGCGAGGCTGGAGGCGCACGTGCCCGGCGTGGGCTGGCGCGTGCTGGGCCCGGTCTCGGCGAGCGGCTGGACCCAGATCCCGGCCAAGGGACTGCGGGCCGACGCGATCCGGATCAGCAGGCCGACCGGGAGCCCGGTCGTTCCCCCGCTCATCACGGGCGCGAGGCCGCCGGTCGTCGCGGAGGAGGAGAACCGGACGGGCGGGCCGGAAAGCCCTGCGCCCGCGCCCGGTGACGCCGGTTCCGGTGACACCTCGTCCGGGGGCGCCGGTTCCGGGAACACCGCCGCCGGGGACGTGTCGGCTCCGCGGGTGCGGGCGCTCGTGCCGTGGTTCGGCGACGAACCCGCCGCCCGGCTGGACCTCGCGCGCGGCGAGACGGACGCCGAGATCGGCGGCGGCCCGCAGCGGGTCCGGGCCCGGCTGGCCGCCCGGCGCCCCGCCGAGGTGCGCGGCACGCTCACCGCGCACGCCCCCAAGGGCATCGAGGTGAGCATCCCGAAGCGGACCCGGGTGCCGCGCGGCACCGGCACGGACGTCCCCGTCGAGATCACCGTCCCGGCGGGCACCCCGGCCGGCGAGTACGAGGTGCCGCTCAGCTTCGGCGACGAACGCGGCACGCTCACCGTCCGGGCGTTCCCCCGCACCGCGGGCCCGGACCTGCTGCGTGGCGCCACGGCGTCCTCGTCCGCCGACGAGACGCCGGACTTCCCGGCCTCGGCGGCCTCCGACGGCGACCCGGGGACCCGCTGGTCGTCACCGGCCGAGGACGGCGCCTGGTGGCAGGCGGAACTGCCGGCCGCGGCCCGGATCGGCCGGGTGGTGCTGCACTGGCAGGACGCCTACGCCTCCCGCTATCGCGTCCAGGTCTCCCCGGACGGCCGGACCTGGCGCACGGCGGCGACGGTGCGGGACGGGCGGGGCGGCCGCGAGTCGGTCCGGATGGACGCGAAGGACGCCCGCTTCCTCCGGGTCCAGGGCGATGCCCGCGCCACCGAGTTCGGCTACTCCCTCTGGTCGGTTGAGGCGTACGCCGTCGCCGCGCCGGAGTGAGCCCCGGTCGCGCGCGTCCCCGGGACGGCCGCCCCGCGCGCCGTGTACGGGCACCGTGGCTCCCGGGTGCTCCGGCCCCGGACGGCAACCGCACGGTCCACTCCGCACGGCGGGCCCCGGACGGCCCCGGGGACGACGAAGGCCCGGATCCTCAGGCTGATACGCCGTCGATCCGGGCCATCGCGTCGTCCGCGCCGAACGGTTGCAAGTACGGCAACCAGCGCGGATCACGATGCCCGGTCCCGATGATGCGCCACGCGAGGCCCGTGGGCGGGGCGGGCTGCTGGTGCAGCCGCCAGCCGAGCTCCGGCAGGTGCCGGTCGGCCTTGACGTGGTTGCAGCGACGGCAGGCCGCCACGACGTTGTCCCAGGAGTGCTGACCGCCGCGGCTGCGCGGGATGACGTGGTCGACGCTCGTGGCCGCGGCCCCGCAGTACATGCAGCGGCCCCCGTCCCGGGCGAAGAGGGCCCGGCGGGTGAGGGGGACGGGCCCGCGGTAGGGGACCCGTACGAAGCGTTTGAGACGGACGACGCTGGGGGCCGGGACGACCCGGGTGGCACTGTGCATGAAGGCGCCGGATTCCTCGAGGCAGGTTGCCTTGTTTTCGAGCACGAGGACGAGAGCGCGGCGGAGCGGTACGACGCCGAGCGGCTCGTACGACGCGTTGAGAACCAGGACATGCGGCACGGTGGACGCCTCCTTGTACGCCGGCGGCGCGTGGCTCGCGCCGGGACGATCCGATCCAAGTTTCTCCTCACGCCCGGTCGATGCGCCACCACGTGCGGGTAACGGGCTGGGAGGATTTTTCGCGCCGCGGCCCCGTGATTCCCGTGGCGACGGGCCACGGCAGGCCCCGCGGGGCCGTTTCGGCAGGCCCGCGTCCGGTGTGTGATCGGCCACACGCGCCCTTCGCGCCCCCGGGACGCCTCTGCCTCCTCGGTCGCGACAGCCATCCGCGACCGCTGCCCCGTTAGTGTGGTGGGTCCGTCGCAGCCCAGCCGGAGGTCCCGTCGTGCCCCTGTCCGCCTTGTTGACCGCAACCCCGTCGCCCGGGTCCGGCAGCTCGCTCGACGAGGCCGCCGAGCAGGCCGGCAACGCCGCGAGCTGGGTGGAGGAGAACTGGTCCACCTGGCTGAGCACCGGCCTGCGGATCATGCTCATCGCGGCCGTCGCGATCATGCTGCGCATCGCGGTCCGGCGTGCCCTGACCAAGCTCATAGAACGGATGAACCGCAGCGCCCAGGCGGTCGAGGGCACCGCGCTGGGCGGGCTGCTGGTCAACGCGGAACGCCGCCGTCAGCGGTCCGAGGCGATCGGTTCCGTGCTGCGGTCGGTGGCGTCCTTCCTGATCCTCGGCACGGCCGTCCTGATGATCCTCGGCGCGTTCCAGATCAACCTGGCCCCGCTGCTGGCCTCCGCCGGGGTGGCCGGTGTGGCGATCGGTTTCGGTGCGCGCAACCTGGTCACGGATTTCCTCTCCGGCGTCTTCATGATCCTTGAGGACCAGTACGGCGTCGGCGACAGCATCGACGCGGGTATCGCCTCCGGCGAGGTCATCGAGGTCGGCCTGCGGGTCACCAAGCTGCGCGGCGCCGAGGGCGAGATCTGGTACGTCCGCAACGGCGAGGTGAAGCGGATCGGCAACCTCAGCCAGGGCTGGTCGACGGCCGGCGTCGACGTGACGCTGCATCTCACGGAGGACCTGGACCGGGTCCGTTCGGTGATCACCGATGCCGCCGCGGCGATGGCCAAGGAGGACCCGTGGAACGAGCGTCTGTGGGGTCCGGTCGAGGTCCTGGGCCTGGACACGGTGCAGTTGGACTCGATGACGGTCCGGGTGGCCGCGAAGACGATGCCCGGCAAGGCGGTGGGCGTGGAGCGCGAGCTGCGCTGGCGGATCAAGCAGGCCCTGGACGAGGCGGGCATCCGGATGGCCGGCGTACCGGCCCAGGCGGAGGAGGAGCCCTCGGCGGACCCGTCGGCCGCCGTGGCCGCCCCGTCGGCGTTCGCGTCGGCCACCTCGCCGCAGACCCTGGCCACGAACCCGATCATCCCGCCGCCGAACAGGGGGAAGTAGCCGCCCGGGGAAGCGGCCGGGCCGGGGCCCTCTGCTCCGCGACAGGCCCGTCGGCGCGTTACGTGGTGTCCGGCAGACGGACGCCACGTAACGCTTTGGTTGCCGCAGCGATGCCGCCCATTGACGCCCCGGCGCGCGCGCCATACGGTCCTCTCACAGAATAGGAAACTTTCCTAACAGAGGGCGGGTGGATGCTCATGGCCGGAACCACACCGGGTACCCCCCGCGTTCTGCGGGCCATGAACGACAGGGCCGCCCTCGATCTGCTACTGGAGCACGGCCCCCTCTCGCGGACCAGGATCGGGAAACTGACCGGGCTCTCCAAGCCCACCGCGTCCCAGTTGCTGGCGCGGCTGGAGGCGGCCGGGCTTGTCGTCGCCACCGGGACCGTGGCCGGACGGCCGGGGCCCAACGCCCAGCTGTACGCGGTGAACGCGCGGGCCGCGCACGTCGCGGGGCTGGATGTGAACGCCCGCCGGATCCTCGCCGCCGTCGCCGACGTGACCGGTGCGACGGTCGGGGAGTTCGAGCTGCGCACCCCGGGGCGGCGCGCCGACTCGGTGGTGCGGCAGGTGGCGGACGCCCTGGACGGGGCGGTCAAGGACGCCGGGCTCACCCGTTCCGACGTGCACCGGGTCGTCATCGGCACCCCCGGCGCCTTCGATCCCGGCACCGGCAGGCTGCGATACGCCTCGCACCTGCCCGGCTGGCACTCCCCCACCCTGCTGGAGGAACTCGCCGCGTTCCTGCCGATGCCGGTCGAGTACGAGAACGACGTGAACCTGGTCGCGGTGGCCGAACAACGGCTCGGCGCGGCACGCGGGCACGACGACTTCGTCCTGCTGTGGAACGAGGAGGGGCTCGGTGCCGCCCTGGTGATCAACGGGCGCCTGCACCGTGGCTTCACCGGTGGCGCCGGCGAGGTCGGTTTCCTGCCGGTGCCGGGCGCGCCGCTGGTCCGGCAGGTCACCAAGGCGAATTCGGGCGGGTTCCAGGAATTGGCGGGCTCCCAGGTGCTGGCCCGGCTGGCCCGGGGGCTCGGCATCGAGGACGCGGCGGTCCGCGGTGCCGGTACCCACCACGAGGTCGCGGCCCGGCTGCTCGCCGGGGCCGCCGAGGCCGCCGAGGCGGGTGACGACGGCCCGTACCCCCGGCTCCTCGACGAGTACGCCACCGGGCTCGCGACCGGTCTCGCCTCCATGATCGCCGTGCTGGACCCGGAGGTCGTGGTGCTGTCCGGCGAGGTGATCGCGGCCGGCGGCGAGCCGCTGCGCTGCCGGGTGGAGTCCGAGCTGATCGAACTGGCCGCCTCGCGGCCCCGGCTGATCGCCGGTGACGTCACCCACCGTCCCGTCCTGCGCGGTGCGCTGGAAAGTGCGCTCGCCACCACCCGTGACGAAGTCTTCGACACGTCGCGCTGACCCGTTTTCCGTTTCTTCCGTACGTCATCCCCTCTCCGACCCATCGTCCACCGGGAGTCACCGCCATGTCCGGAAACCGCCGGAAGACGGCCGCCGCGCTCGCCGCGACCGCCGCGCTCACGCTTCTCGCCTCCGCCTGTACCGGTCAGAGCAATTCCGGTGCCACGGACGACGCCTCCAAGGACACCACCATCACCTTCTGGCACGGGTGGAGCGCCCCCGGCGAGGTCGCGGCGATCAAGGCGACGGTCGACGCCTTCGAGAAGAAGCACTCCAACATCCACGTCGAGGTCGTCGGCAACATGACCGACGACAAGATCAACCAGGCGCTGCGGGCGGGCGGTTCGAACGCCCCGGACGTCGTCTCGTCGTTCACCACGAACAACGTCGGGAAATTCTGCTCGTCGAAGGCGTTCGTCGATCTGAACCCCTTCCTGAAGCGGGACGGCATAGACCCGGACAAGACGTTCCCGAAGGCGATGAACGAGTACACGCAGTTCGACGGCGTGCGCTGCACCGTCCCGCTGCTCGGTGACGCGTACGGCCTCTACTACAACAAGGACGCGTTCAAGGACGCCGGTGTCGCCAAGCCCCCGGAGACCTGGTCGGAGCTGGCCGAGGTCGCCAAGAAGCTGACGAAGGCCAAGGGCGACTCGTACGAGCGGCTCGGCTTCATGCCGAACTACCACGGCTACGAGTCGACGACCGAGCACTACCTCGGCGGCTGGGACCCGAAGTACTTCGACGCGGACGGCAAGGCGAACATCGCCGAGGACCCGGCGTTCGCCGCCATGCTCACCGTGCAGAAGAAGCTGGTCGACGACCTGGGCGGGTACGAGAAGCTGGAGAAGTACCGCACGTCGTTCGGTGACGAGTGGGGCGCCAAGCACCCCTTCCACACCGGCCAGGTGGCCATGCAGCTGGACGGCGAGTGGCGGCTGGGGATGGCCGAGGAGACCAAGCCGGGGTTCGAGATCGGGGTGGCCCCGATGCCCGTCGCCGACGACCAGCGCGACAGCTACGGCAAGGGCTACCTGACCGGCACCGTCGCCGGTGTCGCCGCCACGTCGAAGAAGCAGAACGCGGCCTGGGAGCTGGTCAAGTTCATGACCACCGACACCGACGCGGTGGTGGACTTCGCCAACGCCATCCACAACGTGCCCTCCACGCTGGAGGCGCTGAAGTCCCCGAGGCTGAAGTACGACCCGCGGTTCAAGACCTTCCTGGACATCGCCGCGAACCCGAAGAGCACCACCACCCCGCCCTCGGTGAACGGCGGCGCGTACCTGGTGTCCCTGCAGAACCTCGGGTTCGACATCGAGAAGGGCAAGCAGACGGACATCAAGGCGGGGCTGGAGAAGACCGCCGCCGAGATCGACGCCGCGATCGCGCAGGCGAAGTAGCACCGCGATGAGCACGTCCACGAGTACGTCGGCGCGTACGGGCACGTACACGCCGCGTTCGAAGCGCCGCAGGTCGGCGCTTCGGACCGCGGCGTTCATGTCGCCGTGGCTGATCGGGTTCTGCGTCTTCTTCGCCTACCCGCTGATCTCCACGGTCTACTTCTCCTTCACCTCCTACGACGGTTTCGCCGCCCCCGAGTTCAGCGGGCTCAAGAACTGGTCGTTCGTCTTCTCCGACTACCCGCTGTTCTGGCCCGCGCTGCGCAACACGCTCTGGCTGGTCGTGGTGATGGTGGCCTGCCGGGTGGTGTTCGGTCTCGGCGTCGGCCTGCTGATCACCAAGATCAAGACGGGGGCCGGGGTCTTCCGCACCCTGTTCTACCTGCCGTACCTGGCGCCGCCGGTCGCGGCGACGCTCGGCTTCGTCTTCCTGCTCAACCCGGGGACCGGGCCGGTCAATTCGCTCCTCGGCGAGCTGGGGCTGCCCACACCCGGCTGGTTCACGGACGCCGCCTGGTCCAAGCCGGCGCTGACCGCACTCGCGGTGTGGGGCGTGGGCGACCTGATGGTGATCTTCATGGCCGCGCTGCTCGACGTGCCGAAGGAGCAGTACGAGGCGGCCGAACTGGACGGGGCGGGCCCGTTCCAGCAGTTCCGTTTCGTCACCCTGCCGAACATCTCGCCGATCGTGATGTTCGCCGTGGTCACCGGGATCATCCAGACGATGCAGTACTACACCCAGCCGCTCGTGGCGGGGAAGATCGCCTCGGGCGTGATCGGCGGCTCCGGGCAGCAGTTCCAACCCGGCTATCCCGACGACTCGACACTGACGCTGCCGCAGCTCGTCTACAACCTCGGCTTCCAGCGCTTCGACTACGGCTCCGCCTGCGTGGTCGCGCTCGTTCTGTTCGTCCTCGCCATGGCGTTCACCGCACTGCTGATGCGGCGCCGCAGCGGGCTGATCCAGGCAGGTGAGTGACGTGGCGCAGGCTCTCGACACCCGTCCGGCGGCGGCCCCCGGGGCCGCCCCGGCCGCGTCGGCCGGACGGACCGCGCGCCGCAAGGCGCTGCTCCACTGGATCGCCGTGCACGCGCTCGGCGTGGCGGCGGCGCTCTTCTTCGTGCTGCCGTTCGTCTTCCTCGTGCTCACCTCGCTGATGAGCGACCAGCAGGCGCTGACCCGCGACCTGTGGCCGCACCCCTTCGAGTGGAGCAACTACAAGAAGGTGTTCGACACCCCGGGCTTCCTCACCTGGTGGCGCAACACCCTGATGTACGCGGGACTCGGCACGGTCCTGACCGTCGTGTCGTCCCTGCCCGTGGCGTACGCGCTCGCCAAGTTCCGCTTCCGCGGCCGGCACCTGTCGCTGATGCTCGTCATCTCGATGATGATGCTGCCGCCGCAGGTCGTCGTCATCCCGATGTACCTGTTCTGGGCGAAGCAGCTGGACCTGTCCGGCACGCTCTGGCCGCTGATCGTCCCGATGGCGTTCGGCGACGCGTTCTCCATCTTCCTGCTGCGGCAGTTCCTGCTGACCATCCCGAACGAGTACCTCGACGCGGCGAAGGTCGACGGCTGCGGCGAACTGCGCACCCTGCTCAGGGTCGTCCTGCCGATGGCCAAGCCGGGCATCGCCGCCGTCGCGCTCTTCCAGTTCTTCTACGCCTGGAACGACTACTTCGGACCGCAGATCTACGCCTCCGAGAACCCCGCCGCCTGGACCCTGAGCTACGGCCTGGAGTCCTTCAAGGGCGCGCACCACACCGACTGGAATCTGACCATGGCCGCGACCGTACTGGTCATGGCCCCCGTGATCCTCGTCTTCTTCTTCGCCCAGAAGGCGTTTGTCGAGGGCGTCACACTGACCGGAGTAAAGGGCTGACCATGAAGCTCGCAGTAGTGGGTGGCGGGTCCACCTACACCCCCGAACTCATCGACGGATTCGCCAGGCTGCGCGACACGCTGCCCATCGAGGAGCTGGTGCTCGTCGACCCGGCGACCGACCGTCTCGAACTCGTCGGCGGACTGGCCCGGCGAATCTTCGCCAAGCAGGGCCACCCGGGACGGATCGTCACCACCTCGGACCTCGACGCGGGCGTCGCCGACGCCGACGCGGTCCTGCTCCAGCTGCGCGTGGGCGGCCAGGCCGCCCGCAACCAGGACGAGACCTGGCCGCTGGAGTGCGGCTGCATCGGCCAGGAGACCACCGGGGCCGGCGGCCTCGCCAAGGCGCTGCGCACCGTCCCGGTCGTCCTGGACATCGCCGAACGGGTCCGGCGCACCAACCCGAACGCCTGGATCATCGACTTCACCAACCCGGTCGGCATCGTCACCCGGGCGCTGCTCCAGGCCGGTCACAAGGCCGTCGGCCTGTGCAACGTGGCGATCGGCTTCCAGCGGAAGTTCGCCCGGCTGCTCGACGTCACGCCCGACCAGGTGCACCTCGACCACGTCGGGCTCAACCACCTGACCTGGGAGCTCGGCGTCCGCCTCGGCGGCCCGGACGGCGAGAACGTCCTGCCGCGGCTGCTCGCCGAGCACGGCGACGCGATCGCGGACGACCTGCGCATGCCGCGGGCGATCGTCGACCGGCTCGGCGTCGTCCCCTCGTACTACCTGCGGTACTTCTACACGCACGACGAGGTCGTGCGGGAGCTGGGCACCAAGCCGTCCCGGGCGGCCGAGGTGGCCGCGATGGAGAAGGAACTCCTCGCCATGTACGGCGATCCGGCGCTGGACGAGAAGCCCGCGCTGCTCGCCAAGCGCGGCGGCGCCTTCTACTCCGAGGCCGCGGTGGACCTGGCGTCCTCGCTGCTCGGCTCGGGCGGCTCCGCGGTGCAGGTGGTGAACACGTACAACCGCGGGACGCTGCCGTTCCTGCCGGACGACGCCGTGATCGAGGTGCAGGCCCGGGTCGACGGGACGGGCGCGGCCCCGCTCGCCGTGCCGGAGCTGGACCCGCTGTACGCGGGGCTGATCTCCCACGTGACGGCGTACGAGGACCTGGCCCTGGAGGCGGCGCTGCGCGGCGGTCGCGATCGGGTGTTCAAGGCGCTCCTCGCGCACCCCCTGATCGGCCAGTTCGAGTACGCCGAGGCGCTCACCGACAAGCTGATCGCGCACAACCGGGAGCACCTGGCGTGGGCGTGAACGCTTCGGTCCTCGCGATCGATGCGGGGAACAGCAAGACCGACGTGGCCCTGATCGGTACTGACGGGACGATTCT
Source organism: Streptomyces sp. NPDC056061 (assembly GCF_042266885.1). Taxonomy (NCBI): domain Bacteria; kingdom Bacillati; phylum Actinomycetota; class Actinomycetes; order Kitasatosporales; family Streptomycetaceae; genus Streptomyces; species Streptomyces sp. NPDC056061. Next base: position 398,913 of record NZ_JBHJWQ010000002.1, read on the forward strand.
CTCGACCGCTCGCGGCGGCGGATTCCAGCCGCCGGTGGTGGGGGTCGAGGAGGCGGTCGACGCGCTCGGCGCCGCCGTCGACCGGGCGCTGGAGTCGGCGGGCGTGCCCGCCGGTACCGTCGCGCACGTGTCGGCCTGCCTCGCCAACGCCGACCTCCCGGTGGAGGAGGAGCAGCTGGCCGCGGCGCTGCGCGCCCGCGGCTGGGGCGGCACGGTCGAGGTCCGCAACGACACCTTCGCGATCCTGCGCGCGGGGGTCGACGAGCCCCGGGGCGTGGCGGTCGTCTGCGGCGCGGGGATCAACTGCGTCGGCATGGTGCCGGACGGGCGGACCGCCCGCTTCCCCGCGATAGGCCGGATATCCGGGGACTGGGGCGGCGGTTCGGGGCTGGCCGAGGAGGCGATGTGGTTCGCCGCGCGGGCCGAGGACGGCCGCGGCGAGCCGACCGAACTGGCCCGTACGCTGCCCGGCCACTTCGGGCTCGACTCCATGTACGCACTGATCGAGGCGCTGCACCTGGGCCGGATCGGGTTCGAGCGCCGGCACGAGCTGAGCCCGGTGCTGTTCGCGACCGCGGCGGGCGGTGACCCGGTGGCGGGCTCGCTGGTGAACCGGCTGGCCCAGGAGGTCGTCGCGATGGCGTCGGTCGCCCTGACCCGGCTCGACCTGCTGACCGAGGAGGCCCCGGTGGTGCTGGGCGGCAGTGTGCTGGCGGCCCGTCACCCGCAGCTGGACGAACGGATCTCCGAGCTTCTCGCGGCACGGGCACCGCGGGCGGTCGTCCGGGTCGTGACGGAGCCTCCGGTCCTGGGGGCCGCGCTGCTCGGTCTCGATCGCACGGAGGCGGCGGCCGAGGTGCACGAGAGGCTGCGCGCCCAGTACCGCTGACCCGTCGTCCCACATTCGGGAGCCCTCCGGGAGGGCGCCCGCCGATTCGCCCCCAGGAGGCGTCCCCCGGTGCCGCGCACCGCGGGACGCCTCCTGCGTACGGGAACCGCTCAGCCGTCCCGGACGTGTTCATGGGTGGGGAGATCGAGCCGTTTCGGGGTTCGGTCCGCCGATCGGCTTGATCGGCGGCGCGTGCCTTGATCGAATGCGCATGGGTCCGGCAGGCGGACCCGTGCGGGATCCGGGCGTTCACGGTGCGTGTGCCGGCTCCCGCGGCCATACTTCTGGCCGGGTACCAGTCCCCCGGCCGGCCGGGGGGCCGGGCCATCGTCGGCGACCGAGGGGGAGGTCACGTGACACACCCGCCGAATGTACGGACCGCGAAGCAGCAGCCGCGGCCCGTGCCGTCCGCATCCGTGCCCGTGCCCGCTCCGCCGGAACCCGGCGTCTGGGCCGTCACGACGGGCCGGCTCCGGGCCGCGGCGACGACCGAGCCCGGCAGGCTGCGCATCATCGGGGCCGCGCTGGCCCTGCTCGTCGTCGCGTTCGGAACGGTGACGGCGCTCGAAGTCCAGGGCAGGGCGGACGCCGCGAACGACGTGGTGGCACGCAGCCAGCCGCTGAGCAGGGTCGCGGCCGACCTCTACCACTCCCTGGCCAGCGCCGACACCGCGGTGGCCGGCGGCTTCCTGGCCGGGGCCGAGGAGCCGCGCGAGAACCGCGACGAGTACGAGAAGGACATCACCCGGGCGTCCGAACTCCTGGTGAGGGCCGCGGCCGACGCCGACGCGTCGACGAGCTCCGGGCAGGAAATCACCACGCTCAGCGAGGAGCTTCCCCGGTACACGGGGCTGATCGAACGGGCCCGTGCCAACAACCGCCAGGGATATCCGCTGGGCGCCGCCTACCTCCGGTACGCGAACCAGAAGATGACCGACATCCTGCTGCCGGCCGCCGAACGGCTGTACAAGGCGGAGACGGCTCGGCTCGGCCGGGACAACGACGACGCCCGGGCCTGGCCGTTCCTCTCGATCGGCCTGGGGGTCGTGGCGGTGGCCGCGCTCGTCTGGGCGCAGCGGCGCAATTACCGCAGGACGAACCGGGTCTTCAACCACGGGCTGCTCGTCGCGACCGCCGCGTCCACCGTGCTCCTGCTGTGGCTGTCCGCCGGGCACACGGTGGCCCGGTCCGAGCTGCGGGACGCCGACGTGCACGGGCAGCGGTCCCTCGATGTACTCAACAACGCGCGGATCAGCTCCCTGAAGGCGCGCGCCAATGAGAACCTCGGCCTGGTCGCCCGGGGTTCGGTGCTCACCCCGGGCAAGACGGACCGGAAGGACAAGTACGAGGCCGACTTCGCCACGGACATGAGGTTGCTCGGCGACCAGTTGGCACAGGCCCGGACGTTCGCCGAGGACAGCAAGGGGAAGGACCCGGTGAAGACCGCGATCACCGCGGTCGCCACATGGCAGGACCGCCACAAGGACGCCCGCAAGGCCGAGGAGGACGGCGACTACCGCGGCGCCCTGGAACTGATCACCAGCGCGAAGCGGTCGACCGCCGAGTCGTTCACCCTGGTGGACGCGGGGCTCAAGCAGGCGCGCGTCCATGAGCAGGAGCAGTTCGGGACGGCCGCGCGGAGCGGACGGGGCATGCTGTCCCCGCTGCCGGTCGGAGCGGCCCTGCTCGCGCTGCTGGGGGCGGGCGCGGCGATCGTCGGTATCAACCGCAGGCTCTCGGAGTACCGGTGAGAGGGGGAGCGATGACCAGGAAGCGCACGGTGGGGGCCGCCGTCGGCAGGCTGCGCGGCTGGGGCGGTGTGACGTGCATGGCCGTGGCCTGCGCGGTGACGGCCTCGCTCACGCTGCTGCCGCTCTCCCACGCCGGTGCCGATGCCCCGGGCCGCGCCCCGGGGACGGCGTACGCGACGCAGACCCGGACCGACGACTGCGCGCGCTCGGATCCGTGGGCGAGCGAACCGCCGTCCAACGCGAACGGCGCCAAGATCGAGGAGATCCAAAACCGCGGCAAGCTGATCGTGGGCGTCGACCAGAACAGCCTCTACTGGGGATACCGCAATCCGGAGAAGAACAGGCCGGAGGCGGACGCGTCGGCGAACAACGAGATCGAGGGCTTCGACATCGACCTGGCGCGGGCCATCGCCGAGAACATCCTGCACAACCCGAACGCGGTGATCCTCCGGGTCATCTCGACCGCGGACCGGGAGACGATGCTGGAGAACGGCGACATCGACCTCGTGGTCCGCACGATGACGATCAATTGCAAGAAAAAGGTCTCCTTCTCCACCCCCTACTTCCAGGCCGGACAGCAGGTCCTCGCGCCGAGGAGTTCGCCGATCACCGGGTACGACGATTCGCTGTCCGGCAAGCGGGTGTGCACCGCCGAGGGCTCCAGCGCCTACGAGGCACTGAAGGAGAAGCCGCACGGCGCGACCTTCGAGGTGAAGAACGAGCTCCCCGTCCCCAACCAGCTGGACTGCCTGGTGCGGCTGCAACTCGGCGAGGTCGACGCCGTGGTCACGGACGACGCGCTCGCGGCCGCGCAGGTCGCCCAGGACCCGGCGGTCGAGTTCAAGGGCGGAACGTTCACCGAGGAGTACTACGGCGTGGCGGCCAAGAAGGGCGCGACCGATCTGGTGGCCCGCGTCAACCAGGTGCTGGTCGACTACAGCAGCGGTGGCACGAACAGCGCCTGGATGACGTCGTACCGGAAGTGGCTGGAGAAGACCCTGCCGGGAAAGAAGCCGCCCGCGAAGACCTAGGCCGGGACCGACCGGACCGTCCGGTGTCGTGACCGGCGATGCCGGGAGCCTGGGGAGGTGCCGGGCGGCGCGACGGGGCACACGTTACGGAGAAGGGCACTGGTGCCGGGACGGCCCGGGGCGCGTGAGATGGTGCGGCCCGGATCGACGAGGCAATGGCACTGATCCTTCCGGGCCCGTCCCGGCAGGAGGAGCGGAGAGATGATCGATGGGCGTCGCGGGCCCCTTCCCCTACGCGGAAAGGCCCCCCGGCCCGGTCCTGGACCGGGACGAGGCGGACCGTGCGCTGGCCCGGCTGGGCGCGGAGCACGAGGCGATCGAGACCTCGCTCCTCGCCCTGCAGGACCATGCGGGCCGTCGGCTCCTGGAGGGCGCCGATCTGACCGGCGTCACCGAGGAACGCTGGGCGGCCACCGAGCAGTCGATCACGCTGCTGTGGGGATACTTCGAGGCGTACACGGGGACGCTGTCCCGGGCCCGCGCGGTGCGGGCCCGCCGTCGCCATCCCAACCGGGACGACCTGGTGGCCCTCACCGACCTGCTGCGCGGGCAGAGTGTCACCGTGGCGCACGCGGCCGGACGGCCCACCCCGTCGATCACCGGCCCGGCCAAGCTCTCCGAGCGGTTCACGCTGGAGGAGCTGGTCGCCCGGATGAACGACCTGTACGCCCGTTCGCTGGACATGGTCGTCGCCTCCGACTCCGTGTGGTCCGCGCTGCCCGCCCGGATCGACCTGCTCGCCGCCGAGCTGCACCGCACCCGCTCGCTGGCCCACTCGGCGGGGGTCCGGCCCGGTGAACATCCGGCGGGGGACGAACTGGAGGCGATCACCGAGGAGCTGGCGACGCTGCGGGTGCAGGTGGTCTCCGACCCGCTGGCCTTCTGGCTCTCGGGGCCGGGGAGTTCGGCTCCGGGTGGCGGGCGCCCCGACACCACGCGCTACGACCGGGCGGCTCGCGCCCTGGAGGACGTGCGACGGGAGATCGAGGCGGTGCTCGCCGTCCGGCAGGACGCCGAGCAGCGGCTGGGCCGGCTGCGCGACGTCCTGTCCCGTGCGGACCGGACCCTGACCGAGGCCAGGACGGCGCGCGGCGAGGTGCTGGCGAAGATCGCCGCGACCGAGGTGCCCGCGGTGAGCGGCCCGGCGACCGCACTCCAGGAGCAACTGGCCCTGGCGTCGGAGTACCGCAGGCATGCCCGGTGGCACCGCCTGTCACCGCTCCTGGAGGCGCTGGAGCGGGAGGCCGAGGAGGAATTGCTGCGCGCCCGGGAGTCACTGACCGCGGTCACCGCCCCGCTGGCCGTGCGGGCGGAGCTGCGCGGCAGGCTGGACGCGTACCGGGCGAAGGTCGCCCGGCACGGCCTGGCCGAGGACCCGCTGCTGATCGAGCGGTACGACGTGGCGCGTCGGATGCTGTGGAGCGCGCCGTGCGATCTGCGGGTCGCCGCCCAGGCGGTACGGCGCTACCAGGAGACGGCGGCGGAACTGCTGGCCCAGCCCCGGACCTCCGGACCGGAGGACGGCCGGTGAACGCAGGCATGGGCACAACGCAAGGGCCGCCGCGGCGGCGCGGTGGACAGGGGGACGGACCATGAGTACGCAGTGTCAGCGCCCCGGGTGCGAGGGCGCCTACGAGGACGTGGGCGGCGGTGAGCTGTACTGCGACACCTGCGGTCTGGCCCCGGTCGTCTCGCCGACGGGCATGGTGAGCTCGCCGCCGACCGGGATCGCGGGCGGCGCCGCGAGCAGTCGCGGCGGCCGGGGAAGCGACAGCGGTTCGCACTCGTCCCGGGCGTCGTCGCGGGCCTCGTCCCGTTCGTCGACCTCCCGGCGGTCCGTCTCGGGTCGGCTGTCGCGGTCGCTGTCCGGGACTTCCACCTCCCCGTCGGTGTCGGTGCGTTCCCAGGGTTCGTCCTCGAACGCGTCCGGCCGGGGCAGGCTGGGCGTGGGCCTGGTGGAGGTGCCGGATGTGCCGCGGCCCGATCCGCGGACGGCGGTGATGGAGAACCCGGAGGTCCCGGAGCGCAAGCGGTTCTGTTCGCGTTCCGACTGCGGGGCACCGGTGGGCCGGTCCCGCGGCGAACGGGTGGGCCGCACGGAGGGGTTCTGCACCAAGTGCGGCCACCCGTACTCCTTCGTGCCCAAGCTCGTCGCGGGCGATGTCGTGCACGGGCAGTACGAGGTCGTGGGCTGCCTGGCGCACGGCGGGCTGGGATGGGTCTATCTCGCGGTCGACCGTGCGGTGTCGGACCGCTGGGTGGTCCTCAAGGGCCTGCTCGACACGGGTGACCAGGACGCCATGGAAGCCGCCATCTCGGAGCGCCGCTTCCTCGCCGAGATCGAGCACGCCAACATCGTCCGGATCTACAACTTCGTCGAGCACCTCGACCAGCGCACCGGTTCGCTCGACGGCTACATAGTGATGGAATACGTCGGCGGCAAGGCGCTCAAGGAGATCGCGAACGAACGGCGCACCCCGGCCGGGCGGCGCGACCCGCTGCCGGTCGAGCAGGCGTGCGCGTACGGCATCGAGGCGCTGGAGGCGCTCGGGCATCTGCACAGCCGCAACCTGCTGTACTGCGACTTCAAGGTCGACAACGCCATCCAGACCGAGGACCAGCTCAAGCTGATCGACATGGGTGCGGTGCGCCGGATGGACGACAACGAGTCGGCCATCTACGGCACCGTCGGGTACCAGGCGCCGGAGGTCGCCGAGGTCGGCCCGTCGGTCGCCTCCGACCTGTACACGGTCGCGCGGACGCTCGCGGTGCTCACCTTCGACTTCCAGGGCTACACCAACGTCTACGTGGACTCGCTGCCCGACCCGGACAACATCGAGGTGTTCCGGACGTACGAGTCGTTCTACCGGCTGCTGGTACGGGCCACCGACCCGGATCCGGCACGGCGGTTCGCCTCGGCGGCGGAGATGGCGGAGCAGTTGACCGGGGTGCTGCGCGAGGTGGTGGCCCTGCAGTCGGGGCGGCCTCGACCGGCGCTTTCGACGCTCTTCGGCACGGAGGTGCGGGTCACGGACACGCGGTTGTTCGCCGAGCCGACGGGCGATGTGTCACGGCTGGGGGCCCGGGCCACCGGCCCGGAGGCGTCCGGCCATACCGGTGGCCCCACCCCCGTGGCGGGGCGGGCGGGCCCGGGAGCGGCGGGGAACGGCACGGCGTCGGCGCAGGCACCGGCCGGTGCCGCGATCCCGGGGCCCCGTGTCCCGGCCGTCGCGCCGGGTGCCGCCGTGCCGGTGCCGCACGCCCCGCACGCCCCCCGGCTGGCCGGTTTCGACGCACGGGCCTCCTCGCTGGCGCTGCCGACGCCCCGGGTCGACGTGAACGATCCCAACGCCGGCTTCCTCGCCGGGTTGATGGCGACCGCCCCCGCCGAACTGCTCGCGGCGCTGGGCGCCGTGCCGGCGGCGTCCCTGGAGACCCGGCTGCGCGAACTGCGCGCCCTCCTGGAGACGGGCGAGCACGGGACGGCGGAGCAGACCCTGGCCGGACTGGAAAGTCTGCACGCGGACGACTGGCGGGTCGTCTGGTACCGCGGGATCACCTCGCTGGTGACCGGTGACCACGAGAACGCGGCGCTGTCCTTCGACGCGGTGTACGACGCGTTCCCCGGCGAGCCGGCGCCCAAGCTGGCCCTGGGCATCTGCGCGGAGATCCTGGGCCAGTTGGACAACGCCGCCGAGTACTACCGTCTGGTCTGGGCGACCGATCCCGGCTTCGTCAGCGCGGCGTTCGGTCTGGCCCGGGTGCAGTTGGCCGTCGGGGACCGCCGCGGCGCGGTGGCGACGCTGGAGTCGGTGCCGGAGTCGTCGATCCACTACACGGCGGCCAGGGTCGCCGCCGTGCGGGCGCGGCTGCGCGAGCGGGCGCCGGACGAGCCGTTGATGGCCGATCTGGCGGCCGCCGCGGAACAGGTCTCGGCGCTGACCGGGTTCGGCCTGGACCCGGTGCGCCGCGAGGAGTTGTCGACCGAGGTGCTGGGCACGGCGCTCGACTGGGTGCTCTCCGGCGGCCCCGCCGCCGGGGCGCCCGGAGCGACCGGGCCGGGGACACTGCTCGGCAGTGAGGTGAACGAGCGCGGCCTGCGTTTCGGCCTGGAGCGTTCGTACCGGATGCTCGCCCGGCTCGCGGAGCCCGGCGACGAGAGGATCGAACTGGTGGAGCGGGCCAACCGCTTCCGCCCCCGAACGTGGGTGTGAGGATGTCGCAGAACCCCCAGGAGACGCCCCTGTCGAAGTGCCCCGGCTGCGAGGAGCCGCTGGAACCGGGGGACTTGTTCTGCGGTGCGTGCGGGTACGACCTGTCGGCCGTGCCCGCCCCGCCGCAGGACGGTCCGACGATCGCGTCGCCGGACGGCGGTGCGCCGTCCACCGCGCGTGCCGCGGCGGAGGCCCGGCCCGACGGGGACGTCGGCCCGGACGATTTCGAGCTCGCCGCTCCCCGGGCCGAGGCCGCCGCCGTGCGGCCGGCCGGGGCGTCCGCGCCCGACGCGGCGTTCGGGCCTCCCGCCGGGAAGCCCGCGCCCGATCCGCGCAGCTCCGCCGCCGGTCCGCTCGCCACGCCGCCGGCCGGCACCAAGCTGTGTGTGGCGTGCCGCGTCGGCCGGGTCGACACCGACGGCTACTGCGAGAACTGCGGCCACGCCCAGCCTCGCGAGCGCGACCACATGGAGCAGGAGCTCGGTTCGGTGGCCGCCGTCAGCGACCGGGGGCTGCGCCACCACCGCAACGAGGACTCGTTCGCGGTGTCGACCACCGCCCTGCCCGACGGTTCGCCGGCCGTCGTCGCGATCGTGTGCGACGGCGTCTCGTCGGCGAGCCGCCCGGACGAGGCGTCGGCGGCCGCCGCGTCGGCCGCCAACGAAGCGCTCCTGGAGTCGCTGCCGCGCGGCACCCACCCGCAACAGGCGATGCACGAGGCGATCCTGGTGGCCGCGGAGTCGGTCAACTCGCTGGCGCGGGAGCCCGGACGGTCGGGTGAGCAGGAACCGCACCGGCACCAGAACGCCCCGGCGTGCACCCTGGTCGGCGCGGTCATGGCCAACGGTCTGCTGGTGGTCGGCTGGGTCGGCGACAGCCGCGCTTACTGGGTGCCGGACGACCGCACCGCACCGTCCGCCCGGCTCACCGAGGACGATTCCTGGGCCGCGCAGATGGTGGCCGCGGGGCTGATGAACGAGGCCGAGGCCTACGCGGACGACCGGGCCCATGCCATCACCGGGTGGCTCGGCGCCGACGCGTACGAACTGGAGCCGCACACCGCCTCGTTCAAACCGGACCGCCCCGGTGTCGTGGTGGTGTGCACGGACGGCCTGTGGAACTACGCGGAGTCGGCCGCCGAGATGGCCGCGGCGGTGCCGTCCGACGCGGGGGCGCGACCGCTGCACGGTGCGCAGGTGCTGGTGGGACACGCACTCGACGGTGGGGGCCACGACAACGTAACAGTGGCCCTGTTGCCGTTCGCCCTGCCGTCGCAGGGGGCAGGATCGGGCTGCGGCACCACATGAGTCCCGTTCCGTAACAGTTGGTTCCGGTTCTGCCGACGTCCTGCCGTTCCGCCCGTCCCGCTCCACAACTTCGACCGTTTTCGGCGCCGACCGGTCGGCGTCGGCCGAACCTTGCCCGTACTTCTTCCCTCACAGCTGTCCTCATCCGACACCTGGAGTCCACGAGGAGCCGATCACATGGCCAACTTCTCCAAGTCGCACGTGCCGCAGTTCTCCGTCGAGGTGTACCAGAACGTGTTTCTGCCGGTGGGCGGTCGCGAGGTCAACGCGATCGTCACGGTCACCTCGACCGGAGGCGGCACCACCGGCGGCGTCCCGCTGTCCGACGGGGCCGCGGCGCCCGTGCACGTGCCGGGGCGGGCGCCGCGGGCCGCTGTGGTGATCATGGTCGACTGCTCCGGCTCGATGGACTATCCGCCGACCAAGATGCGCAACGCCCGAGACGCGACGGAGGCGGCCATCGACACCCTGCGCGACGGCACCTCGTTCGCCGTGGTCGCCGGCACGCACGTCGCCAAGGAGGTCTACCCGGGCAACGGCAGGCTCGCGGTGGCCGACGCGCAGACCAGGGCCCAGGCCAAGGGGGCGCTGCGTTCGCTCGGTGCCGGTGGCGGTACGGCGATCGGCACCTGGCTCCGGCTCGCCGACCGGCTGCTCGGCGCGGCCGACGTGGAAATCCGGCACGGCATCCTGCTGACCGACGGGCGCAACGAGCACGAGGCGCCGGAGGACCTGCGGGCCGCGCTCGAATCCTGTGCGGGCCGTTTCACCTGTGACGCCCGCGGTGTCGGCACCGACTGGGAGGTGAAGGAGGTCAAGGCCATCGCGTCCGCCCTGCTCGGCACCGCCGACATCGTCGCGGACCCGGCGGGGCTGGCCGCCGACTTCACGCAGATGATGGAGAACGCGATGGGCAAGGAGGTCGCGGACGTCGCACTGCGGCTCTGGACGCCCGTCGGGGTCGAGATCGCGTTCGTGAAGCAGGTCGCACCGACGGTCGTCGACCTGACCGACCGCCGTACCGAGGCGGGGCCGCGGGCCGGGGACTATCCCACGGGTTCGTGGGGCGACGAGTCCCGCGACTACCACGTGTGCGTGCGGGTGCCGGAGGCCGGAATCGGCCAGGAGATGCTGGCGTCCCGGGTCTCGCTGATCCTGCCGGACCCGGCCGACGGGACACCGCAGACGCTCTCCCATGGACTGGTGCGGGCGGTGTGGACGGAGGACATGGCCGCGTCCACCTCGATCAATCCGCAGGTCGCGCACTACACGGGCCAGGCGGAACTCGCACAGGTCATCCAGCAGGGGCTCGATGCCCGCAAGTCGGGCGACTTCGACGGTGCGACCGCGAAACTGGGCCGCGCGGTGCAGCTGGCGTCGGCTTCCGGGAACGAGGACACCGCGAAACTGCTTTCGAAGGTGGTGGACGTGGTCGATGCGGCGACCGGTACTGTGCGACTGAAGGCGAAGGTCGCGGAGGCCGACTCGATGACGCTCGAAACACGCTCCACCAAAACCGTTCGCGTCAAGAAGTGACCGTACGACCACACCGAAGGGCCGCCCGGTGATCCGCCCGGCGGCGACGAGCAGAGGAATGACGGCCCCAGGGGCCGGACGAGGAGAGGGGGAAGCGCCGACATGCCGACCTGCCCGAACGGACACCAGTCGGGTTCCGACGACTGGTGCGAGGTCTGCGGCCACCGCATGACCGGCGCGAACGCGCCCGCCGGCGCCGCTCCCCCACCGCCTCCCCCGCCCGTCCCCGGCTTTCCGCAGGGACCGGGCGCGGGCGCGGACTCGACCCAGCAGGCCGAGCTCTGCCCGCAGTGCCGCACGCCCCGTGAGGCGATGGCGCCGTTCTGCGAGGAGTGCCGCTGGAACTTCCTGACGAACACCGCGACGTCGTACACGCCGCTGGCCCCTTCTCCCCACGTGCCCGCCGGTCCTCCGCCGGGCCTGAACCTGCCGCCGGGTTTCCAGGCGCAGCAGCCGTCGGGGCCGCAGCAGCACGACCCGTTCGATTACCAGGGCTCGCGGCCCTCGCAGGTGAACCGCCCGGCCGAGCCGCTGTCCCCCGACCGGGAGGGCCGCCCCGGGCCCGCCGCACCGGCGCCCGCACCGGCGCCCGCGCCGGGGCCGCAGGCGTCGCAGCCACCGCACCCGTTCCAGCAGCAGGGGCCGACGCCCTCGCCCTCGTTCCAGCAGCAGTCCTCCTCGCCGTTCCAGCAGCAGTCGGCGCCGCCCGGCTTCGACCGGCCCGGCCCGTCCGTGCCGCAGCCGCCTGCGCCGCAGCCGCCCGTGTCCCCGGCACCGCCCGCGCCCCAACCGCCGCAGGCCGGTGACGACGACTGGATGCTGTCGCCCCCGTCGCCGCCCCAGGGCCCCCAGCCGTCGCCGCAGCCGCTCCAGCAGCAGCCCTCGCCGTTGCCCGGGGCGAACCAGAACCTGACGCCCGCGAGCTGGACCGCCGTCGTCGCCCCGGACCGTGAGTACTTCCTGTCGATGATGCAGCGCAGCGGCCCGGAGGCCACCGGGCTCAACCTGCCCGCGTACTCCCCGGAGCAGCAGGTCGCGCTGACCGGCAACCAGGTCACCGTCGGACGCCGTCGGCACAGCACCGGGGAGTCGCCCGACATCGATCTGTCCGTGCCGCCCGAGGACCCGGGCGTCTCGCACCAGCACGCGGTGCTGGTGCAACAGCCCGACGGCAGTTGGGCCGTCGTCGACCAGAACTCCACCAACGGCACCACGCTCAACGGCGCCGAGGACCCGATCCAGCCCTACGTCCCCGTCCCGTTGAAGGACGGCGACCGGGTGCACGTCGGTGCGTGGACGACGATCACGATCCGCCGGGACTGACCCCGGACCGCGGAGAGCGAAACGGCCCACCGGACCCGTCCGGTGGGCCGTCGGCGTCGGCCGACCGGTACGGCGGGGGGCGCGCCCCCGGGCCGGCGCGTCGAGTCCCGCGGACACGTGCGGACGGACGGGCGCCCCGACACGCTCCGGCAGGCACCGCGGTGAGGCTGGTCAGCGGTTCGGCGGCGGGTCCTAGGTCCCGGGTACTCGGCCGGTGCGTCTGCGACGATGGACGGGTGACTGAGATTCCGCGCGACACGCTGCAGGAGCAGACCTTCTACGAGCAGGTCGGCGGCGAGGAGACCTTCCGACGCCTGGTGCACCGTTTCTACCAGGGGGTCGCCGAGGACCCGCTGCTCAGGCCCATGTATCCCGAGGAGGATCTGGGCCCGGCCGAGGAGCGGTTCAGGCTGTTCCTGATCCAGTACTGGGGCGGCCCCCGCACCTACGGCGAGCTGCGCGGGCACCCGCGGCTGCGGATGCGGCACGTCCCGTTCCAGGTGGACCGGGCGGCGCACGACGCGTGGCTGGGTCACATGCGCGTAGCGCTGGACGAGCTCGGTCTGGCACCGGACCACGAGCGGCAGCTGTGGGACTACCTCACGTACGCGGCGGCCTCGATGGTGAACACCGAGGGCTGAGCCGCCGCCCTCCGGACCGGTCCGGCGCTCACGGACGCCCCGCCCGCCCCGCTTCCCGGGGCGGGTTTTCCATGTACCGGTCAGGTCATGGGTGGTGCTGCCCCCAGGGTTCGTCGACCGGGTGGCCCGATGTTCCCGCGCCGCACGGGCCCCTAGTGTCGTGCGGGTATCGCCACCCGATCCGAGGAGCACGATGCGCGTCCGTCCGGTCACCGCAGGTCTCGTCCTCGCCTGCTTACTCGCGAGCGGCACGCCCGCGTCCGCGGCCACCGCCCCCTCCCCCTCCGCCGCCGAGTCCGCTCGCCGTCAGCTCGTCTGGGGCCCCTGCTCGCCGCAGCAGACGGAGCTGCGCGAGGCGGGGGCCCGCTGCACGAAGGTGACGGTGCCCCTCGATTACGCCGATCCCGGCGGCCCGACGATCGAGATCGCCGTCTCCCGGATCGCCGCCACCGCGGCGCCCGGTCGGCGCCGGGGCATCCTGCTGTCCAATCCGGGCGGCCCCGGCGGTACCGGTCTGGACAACACGCTGCACCTGCGGTCGGCGTTGAAGGACGCGGCGGACCGCTACGACCTCATCGGCTTCGACCCGCGTTTCCTGGGCGAGTCGACGCCCGTCGTCTGCGCCCCCGCGGCACCGGCTCCCGCGCCCGGTCCCACCACGACCCGCCGCGAGGACTTCGACCGATCGGTGCGCGACGCCCGCGACACCGCGCGCCGCTGCCGCGAGCACGGGGACAACGCCCGACTCCTGCCGCATGCCACGTCGCCGAACGTCGCCCGTGACATGGACGCGATCCGCGCGGCACTGGGCGAGCCCACGCTCTCGTACTACGGCGTCTCCTACGGCGCCGATCTGGGCGCCGTCTACACCCAGCTGTTCCCCCATCGCGCCGACCGGATCGTCCTCGACTCGTCCACGGATCCTGCGGCGACCCAGTACGAGTTGTTCCGGCGGGCGGGCCGGCCCCTCGAAGAGTCCCTGGACGCCTGGGCCGGATGGGCGGCACGGCACGACGGGACCTACCGGCTCGGCAGCACGCCCGCCCGCGTCCATTCGCGGGTTCAGGAGTTGCTCGACGGTGCCGAGCGTCGTCCGGTCGTCGTCTCCGGCCTCCGCCTCGACGCGTCCCTGCTGCGGCTGGTGCTGAGGCAGCTCATCCAGCACGAGGAGTACGACCCGGCGCTCGCCTCCACCGTGCGCGACCTGGTCGACGCCGCCGCGGGCCGGCCGGTCGAGCCCGGTCCGGAACTCGCCGCCATGCTGGAGCTGCTCGCCTCCCCCGAACTGGCGGACAGCATGCTGGGCGGGGCGGTCTTCATGTGCGGCGACAGCGGCTGGCCCGCCGGGGGCTGGCCGAAGGATCCGGAGACGTACTGGCGGAACATGGAGCGCAGCCGTGCGACCCAGCCCGTGTTCGGTCCGCTCGTCAACGGCATGACGGCGCCGTGCGCGTTCTGGACGAGCACGTCCCGCGAGCCCGCCACGGTGATCGGCAACGACCTGCCCGTGCTGATGCTCCAGGCCCGGCGCGACAACAACGTCCCGTACGAGGGGGCGCTGGCCCTGCACCACCGCCTGACCGGTTCACGGCTGGTGACGGCGGACATCCGGGCGCACGGGGTGTTCGGGCGCGGGCCCGACGGCCTCACCCCCGTCCCCTGCGCCGACCGGGCCGTCGTCGACTACTTCCGGGACGGCACGCTCCCCGCCGCCGACCTGACCTGCCGGCGTACCGGGGAGGCCCGATGATCAGCCGACGCACCGGGCTGGCGACCGCGGCCGCGGCCCTGATCACGGGGGTGTCCGCCCCGGCGGCGACGGCCTCCGCACCCCGGCGTGCGACGCCGCCGCCTTCCCACGGACCACACCGCGGCCCGGCGCCGCGCCAGGACACCGGACCGGGCGGCGACACCGCCTCGCACGATCGGCTCCAGCGCGATGTGGACGCGGTCCTGGCCTGCGGGGCCACCGGTGTGCTGGCCGAGGTGCAGACCGCCGACGACCGGACGACGGCCAGGGCGGGCCGTGCCGACCTGACCGACCCGCAGGGCCCGGTCCCCTGGGACGCGTACTACCGGATCGGCAGCGACACCAAGACCATCACGGCCGTGCTCGCCCTCCAGCTGGTCGGCGAGGGGCGGCTCGCGCTCACCGACACCGTGGAGCGGTGGCTGCCCGGCGCCGTGCGGGGCAACGGGAACGACGGCCGCAGGATCACGGTCGCCAACCTGCTGCGGCAGACCAGTGGACTGAACGACTACCTCGCCGTCTCCCCCGACGCGGCCGACGTCTTCACCCCGGACGGGTACCTCCGCGCACGCTTCCGGAACACGGCCCCCGAGGACCAGCTGAAGTCCGCCCTGACCCGTCCGCCACTGTGGCTGCCCGACGCCGGACACCCCGAACGGGAGCGGCGCTGGGGCTACTCCAACACCAACTACGTGGCAGCCGGACTGATCATCGAGCAGGTGACCGGTCACCCCTGGGCGCAGGAGGTCCACGACCGGATCATCGAACCGCTGGGTCTGCGGCACACGCTCACCCCGGGCACCTCGCCCTACGTCCCGGCGCCCACGGCCACCGCGTACACCTGGTTCCCGGACACCGGCCGGCCGACCGACACGACGCTGGCCTCCGGCGGTGGGGCGGACGGTTCGGTCATCAGCACCACCCACGACCACGGCGTCTTCCTGCGCGCACTGATGAGCGGCCGACTGCTGCGCCCGGCCCAGCTCGCCGCGATGAAGGAGACCGTGGCGGCCGAGGACTGGATCGGCGCACCGGGCGTCCGCTACGGCCTGGGCATCGCCTGGCGGCCGGTGGCCGGGAGCCGCGACGGGATCTGGTTCCACGGCGGCACCCATCTGGGGATCGTCTCCGAGAGCGGGGTGACGCCCGACGGCACCCGGGCCGCGACCAGCGCGACCTTCGGTCTGCGCATGGGCGACCCGGCACAGGACGCGCAGGACGCTGCCACGTTGCGGCTGGTCGACCGGGCCCTGACCGGCCGGTGATCCGCGCGACGGGTGCCGGGCACGCCGATCCGAAACGTGTGGCACGGCCGCCGATGCCGGCCGGCCGCGCGGAAGACGCACCGCCCCGCACCTGCCGACACGGCAGAGGCACGGGCAGAGGCATGGGCAGAGGCATGGCAGAGGCGCCGAACCGTATCCGCCGACATGGCAGAAGCACCGCCCGTACCCGCCGACACGGGCGAAGCGCCGCCCCTGGACCGCTCAGCCCGTACCGACCGAAACGGCGAGCGTGCCGAGCCCGTTGTTCCCCTGTCCGCGCAGGGCGATCGAGCCGAAGGGGGTGCGCAGCCGCAGCCAGGTCCCGGCCGCGAGCAGGGCGACCGGGAAGTCCGGTGCCGGGCGCAGGAACCCCAGGGACTGGGCGGCGTGGACGGCCCGCAGCGGAAGGCCGGTGGAGCCGATGGTGCGGGACCAGATCTCGCGGCCGACCGTGTCCCGCTCGGCCCGCGTACGGCGGTCCTCGGGCAGCGCCTCGTCGCGGGAGCGGAACTCCGCGACCGCGGCGGTGACGGCCTCGCACAGGGAGACCGGGCCGGGCAGCCCGGCCAGCTCCCGCCAACCGGCGCGGGGCGGGAGGACTCCTGTCCAGGGCGGCCCGGTGACGGCGGCGGGCAGCACGCCCGATCCGGCCGCCGTTTCCTCGTCCCCGGTGCCGAGGGATTCGAGGAGTTCGCCCGCGGACACCGTGGTGTCGAAGTCGTGCCGTCCGGCCAGCCGCGCCGTCCGGACCGCCAGGACCTCGAACGACGGCAGCCTGCCGAACACGGCGAGCGCACTGCCGCCCGCCTGCATCCGCACCGCGGCGGCCCGGTCGTAGTGGAGCAGCCGCGCGAGGAAGGCCGCGAGGTCCGCGGTCTCCCTCGCGTCGGCGAACTCCAGCCGCAGCACGGGTACCGTCATGCCGCGGCAGGCTCCTCGACCTGGTACTGCTGGAGGAACAGCTTCTCCTCGGCGGTGATCCGCCGGGGCCGCTGCTCCGCCAGGTCGTACGGCACGACGACGGTCGTGGCCCGCACATACACCTGATCCGGGTCCTTGATCTCGTACGCGATCGTCAGCGACGCGGCTCCGATCTTCGTGACCCACGACTCGACGGTCACCGGCGCGTGCCGGTGGACCAGCGGGCGCACGTAGTCGATCTCGTGCCGGGCCACCACGGAACCGCCCGAGAAGGACGGCGAGCCGTCACCCGGCGCCAGCCGGAACATGAAGTCGATGCGCGCTTCCTCCAGGTAGCGGAGGAAGACGACGTTGTTGACGTGCCCGAAGGCGTCCATGTCCGACCAGCGCAGCGGGCAGTGGTAGATGTGGCGTGCCACGACGGATCAGCCTCGCGTCAGCTTCTTGTACGTGGCACGGTGCGGGCGGGCCGCGTCAGCACCGAGGCGGTCGATCTTGTTCTTCTCGTACGACTCGAAGTTGCCCTCGAACCAGTACCACTTGGAGTCGCCCTCGTACGCCAGGATGTGCGTGGCGACGCGGTCCAGGAACCAGCGGTCGTGGGAGATGACCACCGCGGCACCCGGGAACTCCAGCAGGGCGTTCTCCAGGGAGGACAGGGTCTCGACGTCGAGGTCGTTGGTGGGCTCGTCGAGGAGCAGCAGGTTGCCGCCCTCCTTGAGCGTCAGCGCCAGGTTGAGGCGGTTGCGCTCACCACCGGACAGGACGCCGGCCGGCTTCTGCTGGTCCGGGCCCTTGAAGCCGAACGCGGAGACGTACGCCCGCGACGGCATCTCGACCTGGCCGACATTGATGTAGTCCAGCTCGTCCGAGACGACGGCCCAGAGGGTCTTCTTCGGGTCGATGTTGGCCCGGCCCTGGTCGACGTAGGAGACCTTGACCGTGTCACCGATCTTGATGGAGCCGGAGTCCGGCGTCTCCAGGCCCTGGATCATCTTGAACAGCGTGGTCTTGCCCGCGCCGTTCGGACCGATGACACCGACGATGCCGTTGCGCGGCAGCGTGAACGACAGGTCGTCGATGAGGACCTTGTCGCCGAATGACTTCGAGAGGTTCTCGACCTCGACGACGACGGAACCGAGTCGCGGGCCCGGCGGGATCTGGATCTCCTCGAAGTCCAGCTTCCGCATCTTCTCGGCCTCGGCCGCCATCTCCTCGTAACGGGCGAGACGTGCCTTGGACTTGGTCTGCCGGCCCTTGGCGTTGGAGCGGACCCACTCCAGCTCTTCCTTGAGCCGCTTGGCCCGCTTCTCGTCCTTGCGGCCCTCGACCTTGAGGCGGGCGGCCTTCTTGTCGAGGTACGTGGAGTAGTTGCCCTCGTACGGCAGGGCGCGGCCGCGGTCGAGCTCCAGGATCCAGTCGGCGACGTTGTTGAGGAAGTAGCGGTCGTGGGTGACCGCGACGACGGCGCCGGCGTACTTGGAGAGGTGCTGCTCCAGCCAGTTCACCGACTCGGCGTCGAGGTGGTTGGTGGGCTCGTCGAGGAGCAGCAGGTCGGGGGCCTCGATGAGCAGCTTGCAGAGCGCGACACGGCGCTTCTCGCCACCGGAGAGGTTGACGACCGGCCAGTCGCCGGGCGGGCAGCCCAGCGCGTCCATGGCCTGCTCCAGCTGGGCGTCCAGGTCCCAGGCATTGGCGTGGTCCAGGTCCTCCTGGAGCTTGCCCATCTCCTCCATCAGCGCGTCGGAGTAGTCGGTCGCCATGAGCTCGGCGACCTCGTTGAAGCGCTTGAGCTTGCCCATGATCTCGGCGGCGCCGTCCTGGACGTTCTCCAGGACCGTCTTCGACTCGTCGAGCTTCGGCTCCTGCATGAGGATGCCGACGCTGTAACCGGGCGAGAGGAACGCGTCACCGTTGGACGGCTGCTCCAGGCCCGCCATGATCTTCAGCACCGTGGACTTACCGGCGCCGTTGGGACCCACGACACCGATCTTCGCGCCCGGCAGGAAATTCAGGTTGACGTCATCGAGGATCACCTTGTCGCCGTGCGCTTTGCGCGTCTTGCGCATGGTGTAGATGTACTCAGCCAAGAGAAACCGTCCGGCTATCGATGTGTGGGCAGATACACACCATCTTGCCTGACATCCATCCCCATACGAAAACGGGTATGCCGGGAGGCCACGACCAGGGACTGAGCCGGGCCAGGGCTTCCCCGGAATGGTCGACGTCCGTCGTCATTGGTCACCGTTGGCCACCCTCGGACGGCCCACAGACGGCCCGGAACCTGAACCGAATGCCTGGTCACAACGGCGAAGGCCGCAGTTCCTGAGTGGGTCAGGTGGCGTCGCGGGTGGTGCGGAGAGAGTTTGAGGTCTGGTGATCTGTGGGGCGGGAGCATGGAAGGGGGCCATTACACTTGTACCAATGGAGAGGGCTACTGCCCTCACCGTGCGAAGCAAGGCACTCGGCCCCCTTGCTTGCTCCCGGAGGGGCCCCGCTGATCAGCAGACCTTAAAGTCTCGGAGCGCCGCCCGCCCCGGCCCACCACTTCCTTCTTCGCCCTCCACTCCCTTCGCCTTGCCCTGTCGCCTTGCGGGTTCTGGGGCAGGCTTCTCGGTGGTGCAGCTTGGGTCTGTGGTGCGTGTGGGCCGCTGTGTTCCCCGCTGGGTGGGGGTGTGGTGGCTGATGGGGGTGCGGTGGTCGGGGGCTGGTGGTTCGCGGGGGGGCTGGTGGTTGTCCTCGGTCCGGCGGTGTGGAGGGCGGGGCAGAGCGTGTAGCAGGTCACCCCGTGGCAACTTACTGGTGGCGCGGGGCCGGGGGCCGGGCGGAGCGGGCCGCAGGCAGGAGCGGCGCCCGAGTCCCCGAGCCCGGCGCCGGCCCGCGTGGCGGGCCGGTGGGGTGTGATTCGCTGCGGCGGCAGAATGCCGATGGCCCAACCGCGCCGGATGCCCGGAAGGGCAAGAACCACCACGCCCCGCAGACCACGGCCACCCACCGCGGGCACGTCCCCTGCTGGCCGCCCCGTCCCCTGGAACGCAAGGGGTTGTCCTGCTCGCCCTGCCGCTTCCGTGTGGTCCTGGGGGTGGCTCTTCCGAAGGGGTGTATGCCTCTTGCCCGACAGGTTCCGGAAGTAGCGGTCCCTCCACAGGAGCACCCGGCATGGTCCCCTCCCCACCCGCAGGGTGGGGGCTTGATGAGGTAGAGAAACCTGTAACAGGTCCTCCACTGATCCCCGGCTATGCCGCGGTAAGGGCATCGGCAATGTCATGCATGTCATCGGTGATGGCGTCTGCTCGCGCCTCGGCGAACAGCTCAGCCTTGTGGGGCTTGTTGGCGTAGCCGATCACTGTTGCCCCGGCTGCATGAGCGGCCTGGATGTCAGTGAGCGAGTCACCGATCAGAGTGCAGTCCGCAGTGTCCGTGTGCATCCGTTCGGCTGCCGTGATGAGCGGGAACGGGTTGGGCTTCATCAGATGAGGTTGTCCGACCGGTCGGCCGACAATCCCTACGACGTAACCCTCCAAACCGTTTGCCTTCAAAAAGTGTTCAACGCACTCGGCAGAGTTGTTGCTGACCACCGCCACTACCCTTTCCGAGGAGTGCGCGGCCTGGAGGGCTTCGACTGCTCCCGGTGTCGGCGGGCCAGCCACCGCGACGGCTTCCACCTCCGCTGCCGTCAGCACACGCTCCACCTCCTGGCCCAGCTCGCCGTCAGCTTCGTGAGCAATGCGCAGAACCTCAATCGGGTCGTCGGTCTCAGCGGCCTTCGCGCCCGCAGCCACGTCCTTGGCTGCGACCAGCACGGTGAGTTGCTTGGCAACTTCGGGAGCGGGGAGCCCTGCGAACACATCGCATACAGGACCGTCGAAGTCGAAGAAGACCACGCGTGCGTTGGCCAGGGCCTCCGGGAGGCGGTCATCGTGCGTCAAGGTTGAAGTCCCTTCCGATGGTCTCCCAGACACTGTCGAACCACATGCGGGCCTGCTGGACCTGCTGGGCCCCACCGGAGGATTCGCCGTCGTTGACCGAGTAGTGAAAGAGCGTCGTGTCCTTGCCTACAAGGTCGTAGATCTCGATCGTCTCGCCCTGGGCGACAACCTTGTTGGGGCGGATCGGGTAGTACCCGAAAAATGTGTCCTCGTCGTTGATCACGTACAGCTTGAAGAATTGCGTGCCGCTGTGGACACGGACGTTGATCCGCGTCTCTGATACCAACCCCAGGTGTTCCAGCTCGTTGATCGCATCCCGGATGCTCCGGGTGTAGCCGATCATGATGTCGTGCATCCGATCCCGGAGCCGTTTGTCGTCTGCCCCATCCGCCATACGCACAGGTGCGGCCTGTGGCACAGACATGTCCGGGACGAGTATCCGCATAGTGATGCTTGATGGGGTCAGCCTGCCGACGCGGATCTTGTCCAGCGGTTCTTGAAGCGCACCGTGCAGCGTCTCGCTGGAGAACCCCGCGAAGTCGATCGTGACGTGATCCTGCGCGAAAGCCTGTTCTACATACGGTCGCAGCCCCGCCGGCCGTTCCGTTCGGTTGCGGACATAGACACCGCTGCCCTTGCGTGAGACCACGAGCCCTTCGTCTTCAAGGTCCCGGAGCGCGCGCTGGATCGTCGCCCGAGCAAACCCGTAGAGCTCCGTCAGCTCCTTGTGAGACGGAAGCTTCTCGCCGGGCGCTAGTCGCCTGGTCCGGATCGCTGCTCCGAGGCTGCTGGCTACCTGCTCGTACGGGGCTCGGTCATCGTCTGGGTCGAGGGGCTCGGGGACAAAGGTCATGAAGTCGATGGTAGGCGACTCACTTCAAGCGGGACAGTCATGGCAGTCATGTTGTTGACATGGCTAGCCATGTCTTCTAACTTCGAGATGTGACCAACCGAGATAGCCAAGTTGGTCATCTAGCCCCTGCCTGTCATCTCGAAGGAGAGACCATGCCGTCGTTCAAGGTGGACACGTCGACCGCTGTGGTGTTCGTTGCCACGGCCCCCGTGCCGAAGCTCGTGAGCAAGCAGACCGGTGAGATCGCGGTGGACCGGGAGACCGGTGCCCAGCTCGCGACGGTGGGTCTGCTGATCTCAGACGAGGGTGAGGGGAACCTGTACCAGGTGACCGTTCCGAGCACGGGTGTGCCGGAGGGGCTGGCGCCGGGGACGCCGGTGTCGGTGGTCGGGCTGAAGGCCCGGGACTGGGAGAACACGTTCAACGGGCAGACCCGGCACGGCATCAGCTTCCGCGCGGTCGCCATCCTGGCCGGTGCCTGACCATGTCTGACATCACCACGGTGATCGAGCTGGCCGGGGCCTTATCGGCTGCGGGTGGGCTCGGCTACGCGAAGGGGCACGCTCCTCGTGTGTTCTGGTCGCTGGCCGGTCTGCCGGTCGCCCGGGTGCGGTTCGCGGCCACGTATCACTCGACGATGGACGTGTGCGGGCTGACGGTTCAGCCGTCCCGACTGCGGGCGTTCATGGTCCGCAACGTGGCCCGCCGCCAGGACGTCCAGCCGGTCCCGCCGAAGGTCCGCAAGGTCCGCGGCTCCTTCACTGGGATGCGTGCCACCCTCCGGCTCCCCGCCGGGCTGGAACCCGCCGACGTCGCCGCGGCCTCGGAACGGCTCCGGCACGCCTGGGGCGTCCACTCGGTGCACGTTGTGGAGACCAAGCCCGGGTTCGTCGAACTGCGCATGACCGGCTATGACGTGCTGCGGCGGGTGAAGATGCCGCGCCGCCTGCCCCGTGGCGCCTCAGGGCCGATGGTGGTGCCGGTGGCGTTGCGGGAGGACGGAACCGCGTTCGTCCGCGACTACACCAAGATCCCGCACTCCCTGACCCTGGGTGCGAACCAGTCGGGCAAGTCGATGTACCAGCGCAACCTGATCACCGAGCTGGCAAAACTGCCGGTGGGGCTGGTGGGGATCGACTGCAAGCGCGGTGTCGAACAGCGCGGGTACGCGCCCCGGCTCTCCGCCCTCGCCGTCACCCCGGACGAAGCGTCGTCGCTGCTGGAAGCGCTCGTGGGGGAGATGGAATCCCGCTTCGACGTCCTGAGCACTCATGGGGTTTCCGACTTGTGGGCGCTGCCGGTGAAGGTGCGGCCGGTGCCGCTGGTGGTCCTGGTCGACGAGGTGGCGGAACTGTTCCTCACCGCGGCGAAGAAGGACGAGGAACGCCGGGACCGGATGGTGATGCACATGATCCGGCTCGCGCAGATGGCCCGTGCGGTCGGCATCTATCTGGAGGTCTGCGGGCAGCGCTTCGGCTCCGAACTCGGCAAGGGCGCCACCATGCTCCGTGCTCAGCTCACCGGCCGTGTCGTGCACCGGGTCAACGACAAGCAGACCGCCGACATGGGATTGGGCGACATCGCCCCCGAAGCGGTCTTCGCTGTCACCACGATCCCGCCGGACCGTCCCGGCGTGGCCGTGGCCGGTGACTCCTCCGGCGGCTGGTCCCGCATCCGCACACCGGAGATGAGCGCGGCCGACGCGGTGGCCATCTGCCACGAGCACGCGCACCTGACCCCCGACATCCCGGCCCTGGCCCCGTTCCGCCCGGCCGTCCCCGCCACCACGGCCCCGGCCGGTCCGTCGCCGCTGCTCAAGCCGGGCCCGGTCACCGAGTAGCGCACTCCCCTGCTGTTCCGGTCGGCGTGACCGTCTCGCGCCAGGTCCCTACCCCGCCCATGCCTGAATCCCGAAGGAATCATCATCATGGTTGCCAAGAGGGCCCCCACCATCCGCCTCGACGCCGTGCTCGTCCAGGCCGTCATCGCCGGGGCCCTGTCCTTCTCCCACCTGCATGATCTGGCCCTTGCGGCCGGACAGGACGGCTGGAAGGCGTGGGCCTACCCGGTCAGCGTGGATCTGCTGCTCGTCGCCTCCTGGCGCCGGATGCGGACCCACGCCGGTAACCGACCCGCCTGGGTCTGGTTCGTGATCGCCCTGGCCGCATCGCTGGGCGCGAACATCGCCACCGCCGGACTCCTCGACCTCGATCATGTACCGGCCTGGCTCCGCATCCTCGTCGCCGGATGGCCCGCCCTCGCCTTCCTCGGCGGAACCCTCCTCGCCCACACCCCCGCCCCCGCCGACGCACCGGCCGAACCCGAACCGGCCCTGGAACCCGAACTGCCGGCCGTTTCCGAGCCTGAACCGGTCCCGGACGTCAGCGTGGAACGAGCGCCCGAGCCGGAACCGGCCCCACAACTCCCGCCCACACCCGAGCCCGAGCCCCGTCCGGCGGCGGTCCTGGCTCCGGCCATGGCTGTTCCCCCGGCCCTGCTCGACCACGCCCGGAAGATCGCGGAAACCCACCGCGTCACGACTGGCAACCCGATCGACTCGGCCGCCCTGCGTGCCCGACTCGGCGTCCCGGCTCCGCTCGCCGACGCCATCACCGCCCAACTCGCCTGATCAGAAAGGGACAGCAGCCATGACCTTACGTTCTCGCCCCACCCGCGAGGACTACCTCGCCGCGGCTCAGGAGGAAAGGAACGCCGGAAACCCGGGCCTCGCCTCCCTGCTGGCCGAGGAAGCCGAGTACTGCGCCAACTCCCCCGCCGAGAACGCCCGCGTCGCCTCGGACTTCCCCGGCGGTCTCCGGCGGGAGGGCTGAACCGTGCCGCGCCCGAACCGCTTCACCAACGTGATCCGTATCGGCCCCGTCCAGGTCGGCACCCACCACGACGGCTGTGGCCGCACCCGGCACACCGCCGCGTGCACCGCCCCCGGCTGCGGCTTCTCCGCCGACTACCGCGACCGGTCCGCCGCCGAACTCACCGCCCGCACCCACCGCTGCAACCCCTGAAAGGAGACTCCTGTGCTCAACCCGAAGATTCCGCCCCCGGACACCGCCCCCTCCCCGGACATGTCCCTGGTCCAGCCGCTCACCGGCATCGTGCACCCGGCCTGCGACTGCCACCACACCCCGGCCACCACCCCGCCCCCGGCTCCCGCCTCGGCCCCGGTTCCGGTCGGCCGGTCCACGGTGCAGCTCACGCCCGGCACGCTGATCGCCGCCGTCGCGGGCGGGACCACCGCGGTCCTCGTCGTCGGCGCCGTCCTGGTCTCAATGCTCCTCGCGACCGCCATCACCGCCGCATCCGTCGCCGTCTGCGCGGTCGTCCTGCGCACGCTCCTCAACAACCAGAAAGGCCACTGACATGGGTCTGTTCAGCCGCAAGAACGACGACACCCCGAGTAATCCCGCCATGACCGAGCTCGGCCGGGAGTTCGCCATCGCCCGCCGCCACGGCGACCGCAAGACCATGCGCCGCATCGGCCGCGAGTACTCCGACACCGCACGCACCGACAACGACGCCGCCTCGTTCCAGCGCGGACAGGACGCCTACGACGCCATCCCGCCCATCAAGACCCCGCGCCGCAACCGGCGCCGCTGACAGCCCCCGGGGCGGCCTCAACCGCCAAGTTTCCGCCGCCCCGGGCGCCCACCCCACTCCAGATCCAACGGACCCGAAAGGGAAACACCATCATGCCCCAGAACACCCTGCCCCGGCCGATCTGCGCCCACTGCGACGGCTTCCCCAGCGTCGCCATCACCACCGGCCAGACCACCCCGGACGGCCACCGTCACACGCTCAACGCCGACTGCCCCGCCTGCCACGGCACCGGCCACATCCCCGCCCGCACCATCGCCCGCGTCGGGGTGTGATCGCCATGGCCCTCCTCGACTGGAGCGACAAGAAGCACTTCGACCCCACCGGCGACAAGCCGTGCGTGCTGTGCGACAAGCCCACCCCGCTCCGTTCCGACCGAGGCAAGCCCGTCCACAAGGTCTGCGCCGAAGAGTGGATCGACAACCACCCGCCCCAGGAGAACAACCAGTGACCGACGCCGCCACCGCGGCGGGCCTGGACCCGACCACCCTCGGAGACATCCTCCGGGTGGCCGGGTCCACCGGCTACGACCGCTGGGAAGAACAGATCCGCCGCACCGGAGGATGCGCACAGCCCATCCACCTCACCGGCGCCACCAAGACCATCGACCGCGCCACCGGCACCCTCCTGCACCACTACACCACCGACACCGAACCCGGCGGACGACTCCGCGTCGCCTGCGGCAACCGCCGCGCCTCCCGCTGCCCCGCCTGCGCCTGGACCTACGCCGGAGACACCTACCACCTCATCCGCGCCGGACTCACCGGCGACCCCGCCAAAGGCACCCCCGAGACGATCCGCGACCACCCCCGCGTCTTCGCCACCCTCACCGCCCCCTCCTTCGGGCCCGTCCACAACCGCCCCGACAACCGGCCCTGCCGCTGCGGCACCCACCACCCCGACAACGCCCCCGAACTCGGCACCGCCCTCGCCCCGGCCACCTACGACTACGCGGGCGCCGTGCTCTGGAACAACCACGCCTCCGACCTCTGGCGCTACTTCACGATCTACCTCCGCCGCGAAATCGCCGCCCGCGCCGGACTCACCCAGAAAGCCGCCCGCGAACAATCCCGCATCTCCTTCGGCAAAGTCGCCGAGTACCAAAAACGCGGAGCGGTCCACTTCCACGCCGTGATCCGCTTCGACGGACCCGACGGCCCGGACTCCCCGCCCCCGGCCTGGGCCACCCACACCCTCCTCGAAGACGCCATCCGCGCCGCCGCC
Organism: Streptomyces sp. NPDC056061; assembly: GCF_042266885.1. Taxonomy (NCBI): domain Bacteria; kingdom Bacillati; phylum Actinomycetota; class Actinomycetes; order Kitasatosporales; family Streptomycetaceae; genus Streptomyces; species Streptomyces sp. NPDC056061. Next base: position 425,159 of record NZ_JBHJWQ010000002.1, read on the forward strand.
GACCGCGTCGAACTCGCCGTCCCCGCGAACGAGGAAGCGGGATTCCCCACTGGGTGGGTTCTCCGCTGGGGCACCCAGCTCGACGTTCAACCGATCGGCGCCTTCGGCAATGGAGAAGACCTCACCGAACAAGCCGTCGCCTCCTACGTCGCCAAGTACGCCACCAAAGCCGCCGAGACCACCGGCACCGTCGACCACCGCATCGGCAACAAAGAAGCCCTCGTCCTCCTCGGCGTCCCCGACCACCCCCGCCGCCTCATCGAAGCGTGCCTCGACCTCCACCACGCATACCCGGACCGCAAGCTCCGCGACTGGGCCCACATGCTCGGCTTCCGCGGCCACTTCTCCACCAAATCCCGCGCCTACTCCACCACCCTCGGCGCACTCCGCCAGGTCCGCGCCGACTACCGCGCCGCCCAGCAACGCGCCGCCCTCGGCCTCCCCGACCCCGACGACCACCCCGAAGCAACCACCCTCACCCTCGCCCACTGGGCCTACGCCGGACACGGCCACACCCCCGGCGAATCCTGGCTCGCCGCCAACATCCACCGCGACATCCAGCACAACCGCGAACACGCCCGCGAACACCGCGCCGAACTCAAAGCACTCGACGAAGCGGAGGTACGGGCATGAGGCGCCCCCTTCCCGAGCGCTACCTCACACCGGTCGACCTGGCCGACCTCCTCGGCATCCCGGTCGAAACCGTCTACCAGTGGCGCCGCAAGGACACCGGTCCCCGCGGCTTCCGGGTCGGCCGGCACCTCCGCTTCGACCCCGAGGACGTACGCACCTGGGTCGCCTCCCTCATGGACAAGGAAGCTGCCTGATGGCCGGACACGTCCAAGACCGCTGGTACAAGACCGAACCCGGCCCCGATGGGAAGCCTCGCCGGGTCAAGACCGACCGTTACGGCACCGGTCTCCGATACCGCGCCCGTTACATCGGCCCCGACGGCTCCGAGCAGTCGCAGAGCTTTCCTGACCGCGAGAAACGCCGGGCCGAGAAGTGGCTCGACCGGATCAAGGCCGACATGGACTCGGGACAGTTCTTCGACCCGAAGGCCGGACAAATCACCTTCCGGGAGTACGCCGAGAAGTGGCTCAGTGGCCTGACGACCGACGCGGTCAGCCAGGAAGCGGTGAAGCGACGGATCCGATTGCACGCGGTCCCGTATCTGGGTGCCCGTCCGATGGGGTCGTTCAAGCCGGAACACGTGCGGACCTGGTTGAGCAAGCTCACGGTCTCGATTCCCAACGCGACGTACCGGCGGGCTATCTACGACTCGGTGTCGGCCCTGTTCAACGCGGCAGTAGATGACCGAGTGATCCCGTCGAATCCGTGCCACGCTCAGTCCGTCAAGGCTCCAGAGGCGGAACCGCGGCTGGTTCAGCCCTGGCCCGAAGGCCGTGTGTTCGCCGTGCGGGCCGGGCTACCTGACCGCTACGCGGCGACGGTGGACGCTGGTGGCGGCTGCGGCCTGCGTCAAGGTGAGATCTTCGGGCTGGACCAGGAGAACGTCGGCTTCGCCTCCGGGTGGTTGTACGTGCGACAGCAGATCAAGCGCGTGGGTGGCAAGCTCGTGTTCGCGCCGCCCAAGCGGGGCAAGCTTCGCGACGTGCCGCTGAGCCCGGTGACGGCGGCTGCTCTGCGCGCCCACATGGCTCGGTTCCCGCCGGTCGAGGTCAAGTTGCCTTGGAAGACGCCGGACGGGCCACTGGTGGCTCGCCAGCTCGTCTTCACCAGTGCCATAGGCAATGCCATCTGGCGCAGCTACTTCGACGACCACGTATGGAAACCGGCCCTGGCGTCCGCTGGCGTCATCCCGCCCAGAGAACGGGGCGAGCGGTACGCGGCAGCACCGGACGACGGTATGCACGCGCTCAGGCACTTCTATGCCTCGGTGCTCCTGGACGGAGGTGAGAGCATCAAGGCTCTGAGTGTGTACCTCGGCCACTCGGACCCCGGATTCACGCTGCGGATCTACACGCACCTGATGCCGAGCAGTGAACAGCGGACGCGTGCGGCTGTGTCAGCCGTCTTCGGACGCGCATCCGGCGTCCCTGAGAATGCCTGACGGCCCACAGACGGCCCACGGCCCCGCAACGGCCTCTGGTCAGCGACTCCTTCGCTGGTCAGGGGCCTTTTCGCGTCTCGTGGTCGCCAGAAACACACCATCTTGCCTGACGTCCGACCCCGGACGGAAACCAGCCCGCGCCTCCCTGCGGTCCGGGCGCGCCACGGGCCCCGGTACGACGACGGCCCCGGTACGCGGATGCGTACCGGGGCCGTCGTCGTACCGGGCATGAGCCTCACTCGGGGCCGCTCAGTCAGCGGTCGCGGGACCCCTTCGGTTCCCGCGACCGCTCCCGGCTACTGCGCGGAGGGCTGCTCCTTGCGCCTGCGGAGGAGGAAGACCGCGCCGCCGCCGACGACGACGAGGGCGATCGCGACACCGGCGATCACCGGGGTCGCGCTGGAGCCACCGGTCTCGGCGAGGTCGCCCGTGGAGTCGGTGGTACCGGCCGAGCCGCCGGACGTGGCCGGGGCGGGCTGCTCACCCTCGGTCTGGGTGTCGTGGCCGCCGCCGGTCTTGCTGCCGCCGGTCTTGCAGTCCAGGACGCCCTTGAACGTCTTGGAGAAGCCCTCGGGGCCGGTGACCGTGATGTCGTACGCCTGGTCCTCGCCGACCGGGACGGTCACCGTCTCGGACTTGCCCGCCTCGACGGTGTGCTTCTTGCCGGCCAGCTCGAAGGTGAACGCCTCGTCACCCTTGTTCGTCGCGGTGACGTCCACGCCGCCCTTGGTGCAGTTCTTCTCGGCCGAGACGGCCGGGATCGCGCCCTTCTTGGCCCAGGTCGCCGTCGCGTTCGCGGAGACCGTGGACTCGCTGGAACCGGCGAGGATCATGGTCTGGCTCTTGGTCACACCGGCGAAGGCCCGGCCGACCGGCACCGACGTGGTGGCCTGGACGGTCAGCGAGGCGGAGCCGTCGGCGGCGCCCGCCGGGACGTCGAAGTAGATCTGCGCCCCGTTGGCCGCGCCGGTGACCGGCCGGCCGTCCTTGTCGGTGATCTTGACGCCACTGGCGGCGTCGGCCGGCGGGGTCACGGAGGCCTGGCCCGCGTTGGTGTGCACGGTGATCGGACCGAGCCGCTCGCCGGACTTGCCGGAGACCGCGGCCGGGTCCAGGGCGAGGGATGCCTTGGGCTCGTCCTGGTTCACGGCGCTCTTCTCGAGCCAGTCCGCGAGCTCCTCGGCCGCCTTGTCGGTCGCCTCGACGTCGACGTCGTCCGAGTAGCGCCAGATGGCGACCTGGGTGCCCGCCGCCGCCGTCTTCTCGGTCAGCGGACCGGTACCGGCCTCCTTGGCGAGTGCCGCGAGGTCGTCGACCTGCGGGTAGGAGTGCTCAAGGATCCAGCGGATCTTGCCGGCGTTCTTGTTGCCGCCGAGCGAGGTCTGCCCCCAGGGCGTCTCCAGGTACTTCGCCCGGTCCTGCGTGGGGTTGTGGATGTCGATGCAGTACGTCTTGAGCTTGCCACCGCCGTCGACGGTCATCTCGAAGACACCGGCGGGCAGTTGCTGGTTCTTGCCGTTCGTGTGGAGCACGGCGCGGTCGTAGGTCTTCAGTCCGTCCAGGACTGCGGCCGCGCCACCCGGATGGTGCGTCGCGTCGTCGGCGACCGCGCTGCCGGCGCCGACGAGGGTGCCTGCCATGACCAGACCGGACGCCACCACCGAAGCGGCCAGCCGGGCTATGCCCCGCCGCCGTGGAGAATCAGATGTCTCCGTGGAAGACGGAACCGTCACTGAAGCAGCAGAAAACACAGAATTCCCTCCGGGCGGGACCCTCCGCGCCTGATGCGCGTGTGGGGATTGCCCCGCCAGTTGACTCAAGTGCCCCGTGAGTACGGGGGAATCCTAAGGACGAAGCGATGAACAGTCCCCCGTCATAACGTCGTACAACCATTCCGACTCGGAATCGTTATCCCCGGTTCTCGATACGCACCCCCGAATGCCTCCGCGTCGCAGAACCGTTGGGTGGCGTTCAGCAGACGGCCACGGGCCTCCGGCGCGGTGTCAGCCGCCTCGTCGACCGTCTCATCGGCCGTCTCATCACCCCCGCTCGCTCCCAGTCGCCGCGGCCGTACGACTGGTGATCTGCTCCCTGCCACCCCGTCCCCGCACCCCGGTCCACCGCACCCGGGTCCCCTCTGGCCCACCCCGATCCGCCTCGCCCCGGGCCCGGCCCGTCGCCACCGGCCCGGTCCGTCAGCCCCGATCCGGTCCACCGGCACCGGCCCCGCTTCACCCCGCCTCGGTCTCGTACCACCGGCCCCACCGCCGTCGGGCAGCCCGTCACGTCACCAACACCAGCTCCCGCCCGTCCTGCTGACGCGTTGTCGATCGTTTGCCCCGTCGCCGACCGGCCCGCTCGCCGTTCTCCTCCCGCCCGTTCCGTCCCTCCGGCCCCTCCGGCCCCTCCGGCCCCACTGTTCCTTCCAGCCCCGCCAGTGCTGCCGGTGCTGCCGGTGCTGCCGGTCCCGGCGACCTCACCGGTCCGGCCGCTCCGCTCGACCAGTCCGGTTCACCAGGGCGCTCCGCTCCGCCGCCCGGGGCGTCCGCGGCGTCCGCGCCGACCGGTTCCGTACCTCCCGCACGCGCATCGAGTCCCGTCCCGCTCCTCATCACCCGCCGGAACGCGGCCGTCCCCCGGGTCAGATCGTGTCCGACCGCGACTGCCTCGATGTCCACGAAGGTCCGGCGGCGACCGTCCCGTTCTTCCTCCCGCACCTTCAACCTGCCGTGCACGACGAGTGGTTCCCCCACGGATACGGAGCCGGAGAGATTCGATGCAAGGGCCCGCCAGGCCCACACGGTGTAGAAGCTGGTGTGCCCGTCGGCCCAACTCCGCTTCTCCCGGTTCCAACGCCGCGGCGTCACCGCGAACCGGAAGCGCGACATCCCGCCGCCGGCGGTCTCCCGGTATTCCACGCCCGTCGCCGCGTTGCCCACCAAGGTCACCAAGGTGTCGTTCATGGCTCCGCCTCCCCTTCGTCACGGATGCGTGACCGCACCCGCGCGGTCACGCATCCAGACTGGAGGAGAGGCGGAAATCCTGCCGACGCCTGTGGATTACCGAACGGTTGTGGAGAACTCCGTCACCGCCACGTACCGCTCACGCACTTCGCGGTACCGCACGAGTTCCGCCGCCACCGGGTCGAGCACCCGCGCCCGCCCACAGGCTGCCGCCGCCTCGCGCAACTGCCGCTCGGTCTCCTGCCCGTACCGTCGCGCGGGCCCCCGTGCCGCGGCCGCACACGCCCACTCCACCAGCGGCCCTCCGACGAGACCCGTCAGCAGCACCAGGGCGGGCACGATGTACCCGGGTTCGAGCACACCGACGATCTGGCCGACCAGCCAGAGGCTCCCGAGGATCTGCAACACGGTCATCGACGCCTGGGCCAGCACGGCGGCGGGCCACCACCCGGGCCGCGGGGGCCGAGCACCACCGCCACCGCCCTGTCGCACGCCGCGGACCGCGTCCGCCCCCGGCCGACGCCCGTCGGCCGCACCGCGCCCACGGCCCGAACCGCCAGACGCCCCGGAACCGCCCGCACCGCTCACGCCACCCGCGCCACCCGCGCCACCCGCGCCACCCGAACCACCCGAACCACCCGAACCACCCGAACCACCCGAACCACCCGTATCGAACGAAATACCCGAACCTGGCGTTCCGATGGTGCTCTCCACCAGCTCGTCCAGCGCCTCCGGCAGTCCTTCCGCACCGGTCACCGCCGCCTCGCGGACCGCCTGTGCCCAGGGGGCGGGCAGTGCGCGGGCGGCCTCGTCAGCCACGGTCCGCACCGCCTGCTCGACGCATTGCCGGGCCGTGAGCAGCTCCTCGGCGGGTGCGGGCCCCGCGGGTCGCTCCTGATGTCCCGGCCGCCGGATGGATTCGTACCGGCGCCACAGCCGCAGCCACGGCGTACCGCACGCCCGTCCCGCGTTCCCGCGCCATTCGCGTTCGGCCGCCCGTCCCGCGGCAGCAGCCCCGACGGCTTCCGCGAGCCGGTCGGCGAACTCCTCCCGGGCCTGCTCGCCGAGACCGGGCCGCCCTTCCGTGATGTACACCGGACGGAGCCGGGCCGCGACGGCGTCCACATCCGCGGAGAGGCGGCTCGCCGCGGCCGCGCGCCCCCGGACGAAGCGGCCGAGCGTCTCGCGCAGTTCGCCCACGCCCTCACCGGTGAGCGCGGACAGCGACATGACGGCGGCCCCGGGCTCACCGTGCTCGCCGAGTGCCATGCCGTCCTCGTCGAGCAGCCTGCGAAGGTCGTCGAGAACCTGATCGGCGGCGTCGCCGGGCAGCCGGTCGATCTGGTTGAGGACGACGAAGGTGACTTCGGCGTGCCCGGCGAGTGGCCTGAGGTAGCGCTCGTGCAGGGCCGCGTCGGCGTACTTCTCCGGATCGACGACCCAGATCACCGCGTCGACGAGGGCGAGCACCCGGTCGACCTGCTCGCGGTGCCCGGTGGCGGCGGAGTCGTGGTCGGGCAGGTCGACGAGGACGAGCCCGCGCAGCGCGTCGTCGCCGCCCGCACCGCCCTGGTGCGGGCGACGTCTGAGCCGGCCGGGAATCGCGAGGCGGTCGAGCAGTCCGGCCGCTCCGTCCGTCCAGGAACAGGCGAGCGGGGCGGCAGTGGTCGGTCTGCGCAGCCCGGTGTCGGAGATCGGTGCGCCCGCGAGCGCGTTGAAGAGGGTCGATTTGCCGCTGCCGGTCGCTCCGGCGACGGCGATCACCGTGTGCCGGGAGGAGAGCCTGCGACGGGCCGCCGCTTCGTCCAGTACCCGACCCGCCTCGGCGAGGGTGTCCTTGTCGAGGCGGGCCCGGGACAGCCCGACGAGTTCGCGCAGTGCGTCGAGCCGGGTCCGGAGCGACCCGTCGGACAGCGCGTACGCCTCGCCCCGGTGCGGCCGTGTGCCGTCGTCCGGCCCGGCCCCGGGCTCGGGGGGTGCCGCCCGGTCTGCGGCACGGCGGGCGATGAGCCCGTCGTTCCAGCCACCGTCCGCCTCCGGTACACCCGCGTCCGCGTCCGCGCCGTCCGCCCGGTCCATCCGGTCCGGGTCCCCGGTGGCCACCGGCCCACCGCTGCGGCTCGCACCCTCGTCAATGACGGCAGTCATCGCTGCCACCTCTCCTTCTGCTTCTGCAGTACGGACAGCGCGGCAATGAGTTCGGCCTGCGGCTCCGGGGCGACGTCGAGGGCGTCGAGCGGGGCGAGACGGCGGTCGCGCTCGCCGTCGAACACCCGGTCTACGCATTCGGTCAGCAGCGCGCCGCCCCTGTCGCGCAGCCGCAGCGCGCCCTGGGCACCGATCCGCTCGGCGAGCTGTTCCCCGGCGGCGCGCGTGCGTCGGCCGCCGAGCAGCGCCGAGGCCAGGAGCGCCGCCACCGTCCCGGGGTCGGGTGCGGCTCCGCGTTCGAGCCGGCGCACCTCCTCCTCCGCCAGTTCCTCCAGCGTGCGCCGCCACCGTCGTACGGCGACGGCGACCCGCCCGCCGATGTCCTCGGCCGGCCCCCATCCGCCGGTCTCCCGGCCGATGTCCTCGAAACCGAACGCCCCGGCCGCCGGTTCACGCCGCCAGTCCGCACGAATCTGCTCGTCGGCGGCGGCCACCGCACACCCCAGGAGCGCGGCAAGGCTCTCCACCAGGGCCTCCAGGAGCTCGTCGGACGTGCTGAACTGGGGATATCCGCGCCACAGGGTCCGGGCGTCCCCGGCGAGCACGCCGCCCTTGAGCAACCGCCGCCCGACCCGGTCGCTCTCCACGCGGTAGGCGTCCTCCACGACCGCGGTCAGCCGCACCACCGCCGCGTACTGGGCGGCGACCGCCCCGGCCAGGGCGGGCAGCCGTGCGTCGAGCGAGTCGATGACCCCGGCCGCCGTGCGCCCGACCGCCTGCTGCCGGGCCGCCGGGTCCTGGGCCCGATGGCTGAGCCAGGCACGCAGCGGGGCGACCGCGGTGGTGGGCAGCAGCCCACTGCCGCCGCCTGCCGATTCGGGCAGTTCGGGGATGGTGAAGCGCGGGACCTCGCCGAGGCCCGCCCTGGTGAGCAGTGCCCCGTACTGCCGCGCGACCTCGGCGATCACCTGGTGCGGCACCCGGTCGAGAACGGTGACGAACGAGGCGTCGTACTCCTTTGCCGTGCGCAGCAGGTGCCACGGCACCGCGTCCGCGTAACGGGACGCCGTCGTCACCATCACCCATACGTCCGCGGCGCAGATCAGCTCGGCGGCCAGCACCCTGTTCCGCACCACGAGGGAGTCGATGTCGGGCGCGTCGAGCAGCGCGAGCCCGCGCGGCAGCCCGGTGGCGGTCTCGACGCGCAGCGCGACCTGGGCCTCGTCCTCGCCGCCGTCGAACCCCCCGAGGTCGTCGAGGTTGTCGAGATCGTCGATGCCGTCGCGACCGTCGAGGCCCCGTGACTCCTGCGGCGGCAGCCAGACCCTGGTGAGCTGCGGCAGCACGCGGGCGCCCGCGAACCAGTGATGATCATCCGGATGGCAGACGAGCACCGGCGTGCGCGTGGTGGGCCGCAGCACCCCGGCCTCGCTGACCGGCCTCCCCACCAGCGAGTTGACGAGCGTCGACTTCCCGGCCCCGGTGGACCCGCCGATGACCGCGAGCAGCGGCGCTTCGGGGTCCTTGAGCCGGGGAAGCAGATAGTCGTCGAGTTGGGCGAGCAGCTCGCTCCGCGTCCGGCGGGCGCGGGCGGCCCCCGGCAGCGGAAGCGGAAGACGCACGGCGGCGACACGGTCGCGCAGGGCGGAAAGTGCGTCGATGAGCTGAGGCCGTACGTCCAAGGTCACCACATGCGAAGAATGCCCAATTTTGGAGCCTTTTTGAAGCGTATAGCCATCCCTGCGCGCCGGTTCTTGCCGCAGAATTCAGGTCAGGACAGAGGGGACGAGTGGGGCGCAGGCATAACGACTGCACAACACCCGGCGCGAGAGGCGCGAAAAGCGATGCACGAATCTTGTCCACCTGCGATTATCGGTTCGCTTCACCGAACCTCCACATCGTGCCACGCAGGTGAAGCAACCGGAACAAGGTGATCGGAGCCCTATCCTTGTCCCGGCAGGTCACCGACCAGCCCGGCCCGGGGTTCCAGGCCACCGAGGCCACCACCCGGCCCCCGTAGCTCAGTGGATAGAGCAGGCGCCTTCTAAGCGCTTGGCCGCAGGTTCGAGTCCTGCCGGGGGCGCACCGGACAAGACCCTCCCTCGGGAGGGTCTTTTTGCTGGCCGGGGCGATTTTCAGCCATTGACGGCGTAGGAGGGGACGAGGCGGGCGGGGGAAGGAAGAGGACTCCACCGGGCACGCCGCGGCGTCCGGTTCATCCGTGATGCGCCGGAATCCGCACCGGGCCACCGGCAGTCCCACGACACCGCCCGGGCCGAGGCAGCCCGTCCTCGACGAGGGCACCGTCGAGGACGGGCTCGCCGAGCCGCCGGGAGCCCGTCGGCGGCGGGAGCACGGCTCGGCCCCGCAGCGGGAGGGCGGTGGCCGGGGTCGTCCCGTACGAGGTGTCGCCGCCCGGAACGGAGGGGTAGGGAACGACCGCCTGTATCGAACAGGCGACACGGACCGTGTCTTCGTCCTCGGACCGTCCGCCGTACGGCGGACGGCAGGGCAGCGGACGGCAGGGCGGCGACACGGCCTACAGGGAGGGGACTTCTGTGAACTTCTGGGTGCGCGCGAGACGCGTCGGCGTGATCCTGGCGACGGGGCTCGCTCTCGCGGGTTCAGGGGCAGCCGCGTCATCGGCGCAGGAACGGGCCGCGTGGGCGGAGCCGGGGACGGGGACGGAACCGGTGGCGGTCTCCTCGTACACGTACACGAGCGAACAGGGCGACTGGGTCGGCGGCGGGGGTTCGGGCAGGTACGACGGCGTGTCGGCGAACGGCGTCGCCGGAGATCCCGGCACCGGGAGGATCTCGCTCTCCTCGAACTCCTGGGACATGGAGTTCGTCGCGCCTCAGGGGGAATCGCTGCGCCCGGGCGTGTACCGGGACGCGGAGCGCGACCCCTTCCGCGGCCGTGCGCCGGGCATGGACGTCAGCGGATTCCACCGCGGGTGCAACGAGGTGTTCGGGCAATTCGCCATCGATCAGATCGAGTTCGACGCATCGGGCCGGCTCTCCCTGCTGGACCTGACCTTCACCCAGCGGTGCGAGAGCGCTGATGCGCCCGCGCTCACCGGGGAGATCAGGTACCAGGCGTTCCCGCTCTCCTATGCCTACGACAGCGAGGACGGCGACTACATCGGAGGTGGAACCAGCAACAGTTACACCGGGTCCACCAGCCTCTTCCGGCTCACCGGCTCCACGGACGGCATCGTCGGCTACACGGGGTCGGGCAAGCGCGACAGCTGGAGCGTCCGGTTCGCGGCCCCGGAGGGCGAGCGGCTCCGAGTGGGACGCACCTACCGGACGGGCGACATCACCGACCGCAGCACCGCGTTCCTGGATGTCTCGCACGAAAGCCGCGGCTGCGGCAACCAGACGGGGGAACTCACCATTACCCGGATGGCCACCGACGACCAGGACCGGATCACGGCCCTCGCGGCCACCTTCCTCCAGCGTTGCGGGGGAACGACGGCGGCTCTCCGCGGGACCATCCACTACTACGCCTGACGGACCGCCCGGGCAGTCCCGGCAGGGGCTGCCCGGGGCCGGGACCGGTTCACGCGTGTTCCGCGCAGGCTCTCACGTCTTCTTCCGGCGGAGAAACTGGGGCACAACAGGGTGCCCCCGCCCTCAGCGCACCAACACCAGCCCGCATCCGTAGGCCCGCCCGTGCCCGATTCCACTCGCCAGGACCCCGACGAACGCCGCGGAATCCGTCACCGTCAGTTTGCCCCTGATCTCGGCGCGGGCGAGACGGAGTCCCTTGTGAGGAGCGGGGCTGGAGATGCGGGGAAGCATGCGGACCGACAGGTCGTCGATGGGAGCATCGGCACCCACGCGGGTCACTCCGTCGGAGGCGACAGGGGGCTCGCCGAGGGGTTGGAGGCGGCGGGCGAACCAGGACTTCACGTGATCGGGCCGGGTGTGTGCGATCCGAGTCCCGCGAGTCTTCTCCGGTGAGCCCGGTGTCGGCGGACGGCTTCGGACGGGGTTGACGACGGTACGGAAATCGACCGTCTCTCCCACGCCGAAGGTACGGTCGAGGGTCAGCGTCTCCGGTTCCTCGGCCAGTGCGGCCCTCGGGATCCTGCTCCAGTCACCGGGGACGCGGGACTGGACCACCAGGGAGAGCCGCGCCTCCCGGAGGTCGAGCGTCCAGGTCGACAGAATGCCCATCTGAGCGCGAGCGTCACGGCTGCCGTCGTCGACCCAGCCCCGAAACCCGCTCATGACCGTTCGGTGCATGTCCTGCGCGTCGATCAGTGACTTGGCCACGTACGGGTGCCGGGCGTCCAGGGCAAGGAGGGTGTGTGTGGCGACGAACCTCGCGGAGGTGCTTCGGGGCGCTTTCACGGGATGATGTTCCAATCGCCGGCGTGCGGATCGATGGTGACGCGGATCCGGGACTCCCAGCGCACCGCGTGCTTCGGACCCATGGCGTGGAAACCCACCGGTTGGTCCATGACCGGGCCGGTTCCGGGCAGCGGGAGACGGCTTTCGACCCAGGCCCAGGGACGGTCGTTCCGCGTCTGTGGAGGCACCTCGAAGAGCGCGGGCAGCAGTGCCACGGCCGAGAAGACCTCCGCGAGAGTGCCGGGCAGAACCCCGAGGGCGAGTTGCCCGGACGGCGGGCAGGATTTCCTGCCCAACCAGAGCAGGCGCTTCGGGTGTTCCAGGGCATGGCCTATGCGCTCCAGCAGTTCCTTGTCGGGGTGCTGGAGCCCTACGAGGAAAGTGGCATCGGCCAGATACCAGCGTTCGGTGATCAAGGCATTTCTGCGCACCTCGCCGGAGACGAGCATGCCCGAGAGCGGATCGGCGGCGATCTTCTTCGGCGCTCCGTACCAGTCGTCCAGTTCATGGTGGCCGAAGGTGTCCCCGGTGCTCGTCTCCAGCATCTGACCGGCCGCGGCAGCACGCCGGTGGTCGGTGGCGATGTCACGCGGTCTCAACGGATACCGGCCGGCACCAACGGTGTGGTAGTCGCGCACCGGCTTGCCGGGATGGTCGGCCCGGACGCCGAAGAGCAGGGGGGTCAGTTCGGCAAGCGGGTCGTTCGTGTCATTACGGGGGACACCCGGCGGAGGTTCCCGCGGGAGGCCGAGCGCTGCCGCGCACAGCCCGATCACCCCCGACTTGGTGGGTCTGGTGTGCGTGTCGCGCCGCCCGAACCTGCCGACCACGCCCCAGGACTGCAACGGCGCAGCCAACCGCACCAGCAGCACGTGGTTCACGACGTCAGCTCCTCGATCTCCGTCACGGCCTCCACACCCGCATGGCCTGACTCCCTGAGCACGGCGTCGATCTGCGGGTCGTAGGTCAGGACCCGCGCGGCCCGGAGGTCGGAACGACGGTCGCTGACGAAAGCATGGTGGGCCAGGAGCCTGCGTACCGCCGCCGGACCGGCCGGACCTTCGCCCCCTGCGGCGACCGGGTTCTCGTCGATGGGAAGCTGAAAGGCGGCGGCGTAGTTGTAGGGACGCGCGCCCTCGAAGGCGAGGACCAGCGCGGGCAACGAGCCGGTGGAGGCCGTGGAGTTCTTCTTGGCCTCGGGGAACGCCTCCACGAAGGCGTTGACGAACTCCTTCTCCGCGGCGACAGCGGCCTCGGCCGCCTCATCCTCCGTCATACCCGCGGCACGGAGGTTGGTGATCAGCTGGACGCGGTCGAGGGCTGCGTGACGGTAGAAGGTGCCGGAGATCAGCGACTGGTAGCCGGTCATGCCGGCCCCGGCGTCGTCGGCGGCGTCGAGGAAATCCAGCGCGTTCCGCTTCCGGTGCAGCTTGGCGTCGTCCGCCGCCGCGTAGAAGTCGTCGACCTGCTCGGCCTCATGGACGGTGAACGCATGGCCGCTCTGCACCGCCCCGTCGACATTGGGCGAGTCGGCGATCTCCGCGAGGAACCGCCCGTAGAGAGCGATGTCGATGGCATCCCGGGGCGCGATGGCGAGCAGCACGGCATCACGGTGGTGCTTTGCCAGCGCGGGCAGCGACGCCTCGACGGGCTCAACCGCCTCATCCGGATCGGGCTCCGTCTTCCGACTGCTCTTCCGAGCCGCCTTCTTGCTGTTCTCCCGCTGAGCCAGCAGATACGCGTCCCGCCAGACCCGCAGGTCGTCCGCGTGCGTCTGGACGTGTTCGGCGATCCTGGCACCGGTGTCGGCCGGGGCGAAGAGGAGCACCTTGGTCAGATTGGCGACGGTCTTCTTGGCCGGGTCGCCGAACTTGAGGCCGGTCGCCTCGATGACCGCGCGCGCCGTGGTGACGGCCTCCTGCTTGTCCCAGCCGTGATCGGTCTCCAGGGCCTTGGCGGTGATGAGCGCCCACTCACGGGTGCGGAGTCCGGTGCTCCGGCCGGCCAGCGCGCCGATGCCGACGTTGGCCCGATGGCGGGCGTGCACGCGTTCTGCCCGGCGGCGCGCCTGGCTACTGATCATGTGACGTTCGACGCCGCCGTAGACAAGACTCTTCGGCGATCCGTTCTCGTCCCGAACAGGCAGTACGGCGACCAGGGTCTCCAGCAGGTGAAGGGAGAGGAACTGGCTACGGGGTGCCTCGGTCACGTACTCGCGTCCTTCCACATCGTCTGATTGTTCGTTCCGTTCCGACTCCGCGGGGGCGGGGTGTGGAAGTCCACCGACCATCCGTAGGCGATGCGCGCCTTGCGGTCGTGCCATCGCGTGAGGTCGTCGGTGAGCCGACTCCACGAGGGCGGAGCCTGCTCGCAGGACCGCAGTCGGGTGATCGCGTGCTGGAGATGGCGCCAGGGAACGCGACGGCTCGCGACCAGGCTCGCCAGCAGCCGTTGCGCCCCGGGGTTGTCCGGACCGCGCCCCGTGCCGTCTCCGATCCTGCGCGCCGCGGCTCCTAGGCTTCCCACCCCGTACGAAGGCACCGGCCTGCCCTGGTGGTAGACGCCGAAGAGGAAGGCGACCTTCTCGAAGACCTCACGGTGCTCCGGTGGCCCGAACCATCCGGCGCGGATGTGGGTGTCGGTCGGCCGGGTACGGCGCAGTTGGGCGAGTTCGCCGTACCCCCGGTTGTGTACGAGGCTCACCAGCCAGGCCGTGAGCTGCTCGGCGCCCGGTCGGTCCGAGAGGGACTCGGTCCGCTCCGTCATGTGTGCATCTCCCCTCGGAGTTCGGCAGGGGCCTTCTTGTCGGCCATGTCCCAGCGGAAACGCTGCTCGGCGCGGGCACGGGCGCGGTGGCCCTTTTCGTTCTGCGGGAGGGGGTCGAGCCGCTGTTTGAGGAAGTCCGCCGCCATGAGCCGGAGTTCACCTGCATAGTCCAGCAGACCGAGCGGCACCGGTTCGCCTCGGGCGGTTTGGTCGAGCAGTTGGTAGAAGGGTTCCTCCGCCGCGGGCCAGAACTCCCGGCGGGCGTCGAAGCGGGCCATCTGGGCACCGCGGTCGGCGGGTTTGGGGTTCGGATAGACGATCTTCCATGCCGCGTAGGCCGACCGCTCCAACGCGCGGGCCACGTACTCGGCGATGTCCGAACCGCGCCGGGACGCCTCGCACAGAGCCTCACCCTGGCTCGGGGCGTACGGGAAGTACCCGTCCGTCCAGGAGATCGCGAGGGTCTTGTTGGCGATGAGCCCGACGGCCCACATCGTGCAGGGCGGACCGTCGCCGTCTCGCGGGAACGACAGGTCCCGCAGCCGCCCGAACAGGCCCTTGTCCGCCTCCCTCGCCGCGCTGTAGAGCGCGTGGGCGTCGCGCCACAGGGCCCGGGTGGGCGACGGCCAGAGCGGTTTGCCGTGCCCGTTCAGCTTCTTCGCGAAGACGGCGTCCTCCAGGTCGCGTTCCGGGTCGAGGCTGAGGAGCTCCCCCGCACCGATCAGCACCCGGTCGACCATGACGGGCTCGTCCTCCGCCGTCGACACAGGACGCAGGAGAACGGAGCGACCGAGGCTGCTGTGCAGGTCCGCCGGCCCGGACGTGACGCGCCCCGGCGGCTTCGTCTTGAATCCCCGGCGCGGAAAGTCCGCGGTCGTCCACGACCGGTTGAACTTGCCCACCTCGCCGCCGGCGGGGGGATAGAGGTTCAGCCGCAGCGTGTCACCGACGGTGCGGCCCTGGACCACGACTCGGATGCGGCCCTGGAGGCGTCCTGCGGCGAGGTTGGTGAGGCTCGGTCCCAGTGTCGCCTTGCCGGAAACCCTGGCGCGGCCGGACAGTCCGTAGACGTGCTGGGTCAGCAGCGCCCTGAACGCTTCGGCGGCCGGGAGCGGTTCGGAGTGTTCGAGATGGTGGTGGTCGAAGAACTGGCTGTAGTCCCCCACACGCTCCAGAACCAACTGCGCGGGCCCGGTGCCATATTCGTCCAGGTAGGGCGCCAAGTCACTGTTCTGCCCGAGAGGTCGGTCGAGATCGAACAAGTTCCATCCGTCATCGGGCTCACCGGCCAGCCACTCCGCGACACCGTCCAGGCCGCGCCCCTCGCCCACCCAGGTACACCATTCCGCAGCGGATGACGGAAAGGCCTCGGCGGCGAAGCAGATCGCCAGCAGATATTCCACGAGCGCAACGCCCTCCCCCGGCGTCGCACAGGAGAGTGCACTCAACTGCTCGGCACGGCAGAAGACTTCGAGCAGAGAAAGTTCGACGGCCTCACCCTCGTCGGTGATGGCGGGCGCACAGGGCTGATGACGCGGGTCCCAGACGGGACGCCGCTCGACTGAAGGACGCGCTACGGACAAGACTGGCTACCGCTCCGGTCGGTCGTGACATACAGCGACCGGGGTAACGCTAGCAGTAATGGAATTGTCGCATCGGGCACTCCCGAAGAGCTGCCCGAGAACGCAACGCGCGGGTGGAACTGGAGACATCCCCGCTCACGCGGGGAGGGAAACTGCACCGATGCCAAAAGCGCATGACGGGCCATCCCTTCGAAAGGGATCACTGATGACGCCTCACGAACTGTACAAGGTCGCGCATATGCGGCGAAATCAACGTTCGTGTGGGAGTGGAAGGTAGCCTGTCAGCACGTCGGAGCGTGGTGGCCACCGCCGTTTCCAGCGGCAGCCACCACGCGTTTCCCTGGCTTCGATCCGCCTGTACTCGCTGGTGACGACGAGGCGGACAAGCCGTCCGGCTGGGCGGTCTCGGCGATCTCAGATCGTCGGGACCGCCCACGTTGCCAGGTGATCACCCATACAGCTGATCACCGGCGACGCCGTCGCACCGAGCAGTAGGCAGGTCAGGTCTCGCCACCGGTTCCCGTAAACGGCGTCTCGCCGACAAGCGCGGCACCCCGGTTCTTCCTCGTCGTCCGGGCTGCGTCTCCGCATCGTCATGCCTCTCCTCTCGTCGTACATCGTGGGCATCCATCGGGGCCCTACGCCGCGAGCCTCCCCAGGCGCGGCCGCCGGGCGACGCCGACTCGCCACTGGTCACACCACTTCAGCCCAGACGGAGCAGTAGACCGAGAGGACGATGCTCCAAAAGCACATGAGTACCCTCCCTCTACCTACTTCACGTCCTCCGCGAAAGCGCCCGTGGGCGCCGTCAACGGGGCGGCCTTCGCTTCATCAGGATGGCCAACGTGGCGCGAGCGTCCCGGCGATGGCCCGGAGTGCGGGCCGCCACCGATGTGATGGCGACGACCGCGAGCAGGACCGTGTACATCACGCCGCCGACGGCGACCAGGGTGGCGGCATCCTTGGCGATAGCTGACAGGAAGTGCACGGTAAAGATCCTTCCGGCTGGCGCCCGGGGCTTCCTCCGCCGGGCTGCACAGTCAGCTTGGCGGAGAGGCCACCGCGGTCCTAGCCATCGCACGGGCACTTAATAGCCCCAGGTCAGGGCGCCAGGTTGATCGTTTAGGACGCAAAAGGCGGAGGAGAAATGGCGATCGTGAAGAGGGCGCGCAAGGCATTCGGCGCCAAGCTGGACGACCTCCGGAAGAAGGCCGGTGCCAGCTTCGTCCGCTGCGGGCAGGAGGCCGACGTGGACGCGGCGTCTGCCAGATTGTGGTGCCGCGGTGAGAAGGCCCCCGGCCATGGCAGCACCCAAGGTGTGGTGCGGCTCGTCGAATATCTTCGGCGCGAGGCCGGGGAGGACGCCGGTTTCGACGACGAGTGGCGCCGGGTGCTCGACGACGCACAGTTGGAGGCGGAGGACCATCGCGGCACGTCCAAGGGCCGCGGCGAGGACCGGAAGCGTCTCGCTCGCTTCGGGGCAGACACGTTTACGGGAAGGCCATTTCACAGTCGTGACAGCGAATGGCAGGCCATGACGTCCTTCGTCGAAGCATCCGGGGACCTCCCCTCGTACCTCTGGTGGCAGGCGCCGCCGGAGGCGGGAAAGTCGGCCCTGCTGGCGCAGTTCGTGCTGAACCCGCCGGAAGGGGTGAATGTGGTGGGCTACTTCCTGTCCGGAGCCAGGGGATGGAACCGGTACGAGCATTTTGCGTACGAGATGGCGGGGCAGTTGACCGATCTTCTGGGAAGGAAGAAACCTGCCGGGCCACAGGCCGTTCCACGGGCGAAGCTCCAGAAACTGTTTCAGGACGCAGCGAGGCGTTCGTCCAAGGACGGGCGCCGACTGGTGATCGTGGTCGACAGTCTCGACGAGGACGCCGCGTGGCGCGGCGGGCTGCCGAAAAGCGGAAGGCCCGATGTGAGCATCGCGGCGCTGCTCCCCCACGAGGCACCCAGCATGCCCAAACGGGCCACGGCCCGGGACGCGAAGCGTGGCATCCGCGTCATCGTGTCGAGTCGCCCCACTGCGGAGCTGCCGACCGATGTTCCGGCCGAACACCCCTTGCGGAGGCCGGAGTCCGTGCGGTCGCTCGCTCCGGTCCGTGCGGCCCGGCCGATGAAGCGGAGCGTACGCGATGAACTGGAACCGCTCGGTGCGTCGGAGCCGGGGCGGGCTGTCATGGGGCTGCTGGCGGCCGCCGAGGCCGGTCTGCGCGTCGAGGACCTGGCGGAGTTGACCGGTGTCGAGCAGGTCGAACTGGCTCGGCTGCTGGCGGGTGTGCGGGGGCTGTGTCTCGTACCGGAGGGCTTCGATTCGCCGAGCTATGTCCTCGGTGACGAGAAGCTGTTGCGCAGCGCCCGGGAGGAGGTCGGACGGGAAGGGCTCGGACGTGCCGTCGACACGCTGCACGCCTGGGCCGACTCCTGGCAGGCGCGTGGCTGGCCCGTCGACACTCCTCGCTATCTGCTGTCGCACTATCCGCGGCTGCCACACGGGACAGACGGGGTCGAACGCTTCGTGCTCGATCCTCACCGCCAGTCGACGCTTGTCGAACTGGGCCGCCTCGACGAGGCACGGGCGCAGCTCGAACTCGTCACGGCCGAGCGGACGGACGATCTCGGCGTGACCGCCCGGGTGGCCGTCTCCCGGGCCCTGCTCACGACACAGGCGCGTCTCGTACCGCGACGGTTCCCCGAATTGTTCGCCCTTGCGGGTGATGTGTCGCGTGCACGAGCGCTGGCGCTGTCGGCACCGGAGTCGGCGGCCAAGGCGGTGCGGCTGACCGATGTCGCCGTGGTGCTCGCCAAAACGGGAGGATCGGGTCCGGAAGCCGAGAGCATCGCCCGGGAGGCGGTCGAGTGGACGGAACGCGCCACGGAGGAGGCGCTGTCCGTCGTCGAACCGGACGAGGTCTTGGACCAGTTGAAGGGCGCCGGACTGGCTCTCTGCGGCTGTGGGCTGACGGCCCCCGGACGCAAGATACTGCGTGCCGTTCTCTCCTGCGGGAACGCGGGATGGACTTCCCGGCTCAAGGCGGCGGTGGCACTCGGCGGCGAAAGCACGGACAGGTTCATCACCGTGGCGGAACACGCGGAAGGACTGCATCTGGGAATACCGGAACAGCAGGCCGAGGCCCTGGAGATCTGGGGCGAACTGATCAAAGCGTCGGGAAAGGACGAGCCCGCCTTCCGGGACCTGGTCCTGGGCTTCCGTCACGCGCCGATGTGCGTTCCCCGCTTGGCAAAAAAAGCCTCTCTCCGGGGCAACGTCGCCTTCCGGCAACGTGTGGAAGACTTCTGCGCCGACTTGGACCCCAAGTCGAATCTGGTCCATGTCGACCTGCTGGCGCTGGCTGCCACGGTGCTGGGCTCGGGACGCCGGGAGAGTGCCCGCAACTTGTTGCAGCAGGCGCAGGAGGCGTTACTCGAAGCGCTCGCCGCGCCCGAAGCGTTGTCACCCGCCGACCGCGCCCATCTGGAGCTCGAACTCTCCACCACTCTGGCCCGCGTGGTAAAAGCCCTCATCGATGTGGAAATGCCGAAGAACGCGGTGGAGTTTCTGGGGGCGGTGCCGGCCGAATGGCACCACGATGTGCTCGGCGACGACGTCCGGGAGCCCGCCATCGCGGTGCTGACCGAGAACTCGTTGGGCCTGGGAACGACAGCAGGGGCAACAGCGCGGGAGCTGAGGCCGGTCGAGGTAGCGGAGAGCAGGGACGACACGGGGCGGGAGGCGGATCGGAACGCTGAACTCCAGCAGGTCGAAGAGGCGTTGAAGGCGAACCCTTTGCACGGCCGTCGGCTGCTTGCTGCGGCCTTCGCCCGATGGGAGGGCCATGTCGCGACGGCGGATGCCCGGGGGTGGACGGACTTGCTGGCCGGAGCACTCGCCGCAGCGGGGCATATCGACGACGCGGTGCGTCTGTCGGTGCGCTCTCCTGAACCGGCCGATCGAGCAGGTGCGCTCGCCGCCCTGTCGGTGGCCTGCGCGTCCGGTGGGCATGTCGCCGAGGCCGGACGGTGCGCCCGGGAGGCGGCCGAGGCGGCGGCATCCCTGTGTGAAGCCCCGTCGCCCTCGAACGGCCGCGAGACGTTCCTGGCCGATCTCGTCGCTCAGGCCTTCGCCCACGCGGGCGACGCGGACTCGGCGGAGGTGTGGACGCGCGGGAGTGCGTCCGGGGGCAGGAAGCACGTCCAGGTGGAACAAACGCGGACCGCCGTGGCCGTGGGACTTGCGGCACACGATCCGGAGGCCGCCGCCCGGATCGTCGGGGAACACCTCGTGAATGCGGGCCGCCGGACCTCTCTGCCACCGCAGCTTCGGGCGAAGGCCCTTCCCGCCGTGGCGGAACTATTGCTCGCCCTGCCCAACCCCCGACGGCACGGCGCCGAGATGTGCGCGGCGCTCCGGACCGGCTGTGCACGCGTGGAGGAGGACATCAGGCGGTGGGACCCGTACGCGGTGCTGGTCCACGCCCTGCTCGACGAGGGTGCCTGCTGCTCCGAGGTGCCTGGGCTGCGGGGCAAGCTGGCGGGCTGGGAGAGATACATGGTCAGGACGGCACTGCCCGGAGGAGTGCTGCCCGTCGCGGAATGGGCGGTCCTGCACGCCTTCCGGGGCAGTGTCTCCGAGGCCCGGAAGACGGCCGAGCGGGCGGCCGACCCGGACGGCCGTGCCGCTGCCCTCGTCTCGGTGGCGGCGTACCTCGCGGGCGTCCGGCCGATCGTCCCGGCCACGGACGATTGGGCACCGCGGAGGCGCTCGGCGCTGCGCTTCGGCGCACTCGCCGATGCCCTCGGTACGGGCTCCTCCCGGGACGTGGACGAGGCCCGCCGCCTCGTGCGAGAGGTACTGGCAGGCGAGCACTGGCATCATGCGTTGCCCCTGCTCCCCCGTCTGGCGCCGGAGGTGCTGCCGCAACTCGCCGAGACCGCGCTCGTGCACCTCCGTGCCCGGCCCGGCACCGGCGGGACCGGCCGGGCGGAGTGCTGAGCGGTCCGTGAGAGCGGTCCTCGGGCCGCCCGTCCCACCCGGGCAGGGCAGGACGCGGCGGGGGCGGACTCCGGGGGCTGCGCTGCGCTGGTGTCGGGGCGACGATGGGGTTGTCGGCCGGAGAGGACTACGTCGGACCGGCGCGGGAAGGTCCCGCACCGCGACGGGAGACGGTCGGGGCTGACGACGGGGCCGTGGCTCGGCGTGGAGCGTGGGGCGCTCGGACGGAGCACGTCAGGCGGTACGGGCGCGGGGGTTCCTCCGGGAGGAGGCGTGATGGTGTTCTTCATGGACCGTCGTGATGCCGGTCGTCGGCTGGCCGCCCGGGTGCGGCATCTGCGGGGCCTGCCGGTTCTGGTGCTGGGGCTGCCCCGTGGCGGGGTGCCGGTGGCGGCGGAGGTCGCCGAGGTGCTGGACGCGCCGCTGGACGTGTGCCTGGTGCGGAAGCTCGGGGTGCCGTACCAGCCGGAGCTGGCCATGGGCGCGATCGGCGAGGGCGGCGTACGGGTGATCAACGATGAGGTGGTGCGGGCGGCGGGGGTCTCACCGGACGAGTTCGCGCGGGTCGAGGCCCGTGAACGCGCGGTGCTGGAGGAGCGGGCGCAGCGGTATCGGGGGAACGGGCAGTCGGCGGAAGCGGCGGGCCGGACGGTGCTCGTGGTGGACGACGGCGTGGCCACCGGTTCCACGGCACGGGCGGCCTGCCGCATCGTCCGGGCCCGCGGTGCGGCACGCGTCGTGCTGGCGGTTCCGGTGGCGCCGGAGGGCTGGACGGAGCGGCTGAGCGGGGAGGCGGACGAGTTGATCTGCCCGGAGACGCCGAGGGACTTCTTCGCGATCGGGCAGTTCTACGCCGACTTCTCCCAGGTCGACGACCGCGAGGTGATCGCCTGTCTCGAACGGTCGGCCGCCGGGCATGCCCGTACCGGCGCCGCGGACGGCGGACCGCCGGTCCACGAGCGGGAGGTGGTCGTGGAGGCCGGGGCCGTGCGCCTGGACGGGCGACTGACCGTTCCGGACGGCGCCGCCGGGATCGTGCTCTTCGCGCACGGCAGCGGCAGCAGCCGGAACAGCCCGCGCAACCAGTTCGTCGCCGCCGGGCTGAACCGTGCCGGACTCGGCACGCTGCTGTTCGACCTGCTCACCGAGGCCGAGGAGGGAGACCGGGCCAATGTGTTCGACACCGCCCTGTTGTCCCGGCGGCTGGCGGACGCCACCGAATGGCTGCGCACCAGGCCCGAGGCCGAGGGCCCGGCGCTGGGGTACTTCGGGGCCAGTACGGGTGCCGCCGCCGCGCTCGGTGCCGCCGCGGAGCAGGGCGGGCGGGTCTCCGCCGTCGTCTCGCGCGGTGGCAGGCCCGACCTCGCCTGGGCGTCGCTGCCCTCGGTCACGGCTCCCACCCTGCTGATCGTCGGCGGT
Source organism: Streptomyces sp. NPDC056061 (assembly GCF_042266885.1). Taxonomy (NCBI): domain Bacteria; kingdom Bacillati; phylum Actinomycetota; class Actinomycetes; order Kitasatosporales; family Streptomycetaceae; genus Streptomyces; species Streptomyces sp. NPDC056061. The sequence goes on from NZ_JBHJWQ010000002.1 coordinate 447,469, forward strand.
TGCGACCGTACGGTCCTGGAACTCAACCAGCAGGCCCAGGAACGGCTCCGCTGCGAGAGCAGGATCGCCGTCGTCCCCGGCGCCACTCACCTGTTCGCGGAACCCGGCGCCCTGGAGGAGGTCACCGCCCTGGCCCGCGACTGGTTCGTCGACCACATGGCCCCGACCGCCCATGCGGCTCCGGTCTGATCCCTCCTGGACGTCGCACGGGGCGAGTGGCGCGGCAGGAAGCGCGGAGGGAAGCCGGACGAAAACCGGAGGCGCGAGGGTAAAGGGTCGGGGGGCGTGCGAAGGGGGCCGGGAACATGCCCGTGGGCCTGGTGACGCTGTTCCTCTGCGGTGACGTGATGCTGGGCCGCGGCGTCGACCAGATCCTGCCGCACCCCGGTGACCCGGCACTGCGCGAGCCCTGGGTGCGGAACGCCCGCGACTACGTCGCGCTTACCGAGGCGGCCGCCGGACCGATTCCCCGGCCGGTCGGTTACGCCTGGCCCTGGGGCGAGGCGCTCGGCCTCCTGGACGGGGTCGCCCCCGACGCCCGGATCATCAACCTGGAGACGTGTGTCACCCGGGGTGGGGCGTTCGCCCCCGGCAAGGGGATCCACTACCGCATGAGCCCGGACAACCTGCCGTGTCTCGCGGCCGTCCGTCCCGACGTCTGTGTCCTGGCCAACAACCACGTCCTGGACTTCGGAGACCGGGGACTCACGGACACGCTCGCCACGCTGTCCGGCGCCGGGCTGCGGACGGCCGGTGCGGGACGGGACGCGGAGGAGGCAGGGCGACCCGCGACCGTCCCGGTGCGCGGGGGCGGCCGGGTGCTGGTCCTGTCCTGCGGGCTGGCCTCCAGCGGCGTCCCGCACGGCTGGGCCGCCACCGCTGACCGGGCGGGCGTGGAGTTCGCGGACGAGCCGTCCGCGGCGGTGGCGGAACGGCTCGTCGAGCGTGTGCGTCGGGCGCGGCGCCCCGGCGACGTCGTGGTGGTGTCCCTGCACTGGGGGCCGAACTGGGGGTTCGGCGTATCGCGCGACGAGGTCGGTTTCGCGCACGCGCTCGTGGACGGTGGGGTGGATGTGGTGCATGGCCACTCCTCGCACCATCCGCGACCGATCGAGACCCACCGGGGGCGGACGATCCTCTACGGGTGCGGCGACTTCGTGGACGACTACGAGGGAATCGGCGGCTACGAGCGCTACCGCGACGACCTGCGGTTGCTGTACCTCGTCACGGTGGAGGCGGACACCGGCAGGTCGGTGGACGTGCGCATGATTCCGCTCCAGGCGCGGCGCATGCGGCTGGAGCGGGCGTCGGACGAGGACGCCGAGTGGTTGCGCACGGTCCTGGAGCGCGCCGGTCGCCGTTTCGGCTCGCGGGTGGAGCGCGCCCGGGACGGGGCACTCGTCCTGCGACCACCGGCGGACGGTGGCGGTGGGCGGGGACCGGAGCAGTAGGAAGGGGGCCGGGGCCCGGAGCAGTAGGAAGGGGGCGGGGCCCGCCCCCTTCCCTCGCCGTACGGCTCACACCCCGCCGCGCCCCGCGTCCCCTCGGCCTACGGCGCGCGACCGGCCGCGCGCCCGCCGCGTCGCCTCCCACAGGGCCCGTGGCGGGCGGATCGCCGCGTCATCCGCCCCGCCCCGCACCTCGCGCACCGCGTCATCCGCCCCGCACCTCGCGCGCCGCGCCCGATCGCACCGCCGCGGCGCCCTGCGGCGGGTCAGCGGGAGAAGGACGAGCCGAGCTTCGCATCGGTGGGTGTGGTGCCCAGGGTTCCGTGGCCGAACGTGAAGGAACCCTCGGCGGTCGGGCCGGACGCCGTGGTGGGGAAGACCCAGAGGGAGCCCGCGTCGGCGTTCTCGCCCGGGGCTCCGACGAGCAGTTCGGTCCGTCCGTCGCGGTCGGTGTCGACCAGCGCGACGGCGGCGCCGAACCGGTCGTCGGCCTCGGCGACACCGGGGACGTTCGCCGTGTCCTGGTTGAAGCCCACGGTGCCCTTTCCGGTGGGTCCGGAGGCGGTGCCGGGCAGGACCAGGACCGATCCGGCGTTCTTCGTGGTGCCCAGGTCCTCGCCGGGGACGCCTACGGCGATGTCGCCGTAGCCGTCACCGTTCACGTCTCCGATCGACACCGAGAAGCCGAAGCCGTCGGAGTGTTCGGCGACGCCCGGGACGCCCGCGCTGTCCTGGTTGAAGACCTGGGCCCGGTCGCCGCGTGGACCGGTCGCACTGCCCGGCACGTAGGTGATCATGCCGCCTTCGGCGAGCGGGAGATCGACGTCGCTGTCCTGGCCGTCGACCGGCCGGCCCACGACGAGGTCGTCGTACGCGTCGCCGTCCACCCGGCCCGCCGTGATGGTCTCGCCGCCCTGGAGACGGTTGCCGTCCTTCCCCTCGACGACGGTGTACTCCTCGGCGAGACCGCTCGCGCCGCCCTTGCGGATCAGGATGCGCCGGGAGTCGTATTCGTCGCCGTCGTGGACCACGGCGGCGAGGTCGTCGCGGCCGTCGCCGTCGAAGTCGCCCGCGGTGAGGTCCAGGTACCGCAGGTCGTCCATGTCCCGGATCACCCTGACCGGGGCCGCGGCGCCGCCGTCGCGCCGGAACGGGCCGGACAGGATGTGCAGATCGCCCCCGTCGAGGGTGACGACGTCCGTGGCACCGTCGCCGTCGAAGTCCCCGACCGCGGTGCGCGTGCCGATCTTCGCGTTCTGCTCGTCGCCGACCAGCAGGGTCGCGCCACCGGACAGTCCGTGCGCGCCGCCCCAGAGCACGGTGAGCGATCCCGCCGATTCGACGGTGCCGTTCCGGTCGTTCCCGGCGCCGACCACGAGGTCGCTGTACCCATCCTGGTCCAGGTCGGCGGAGACCACCGATCCGCCGAAGGCATCACCCGCCTCGGCGGTGTCCGGGACTCCGGGCGAGTTCTGGGTGAGGACCTGCTTGACGGCGGTCTTCGGGCCGTTCGCCGAGCCGTACATCACCCCCACGTACCCGGCCCCGGCCCGGCCGTCGACGGTGGCACCCGGCGCGGTGAACGCCACGTCCTGATAGCCGTCGCCGTTGAAGTCGTCGCGTACGGGGGGCCGGGCGGACGCGGCCCCACCCGTGCTCGCGGAGGCGGCTGCGGGGGCGGGCGTCGTCGCCCCGGCGGAGGTGGGCAGGACGATCACCGCGGTCGCCGCGGTGGTGGCCAGCGCGAGGGTGGTTCCGAGGACGCGGGCGGCTCCGAGAGCACGGGCGGTTCCGGGGACGCGGGTGGTTCCGAGAGCGCGGGTGGTTCCGAGGACGCGGGATGCCACGAGGACTTCTCCGTTCGGTCGGGGTGTGGGGTGCGAACGCCCGTGCCGGAACGGGGAGTTGCCGGACCGGTACGAGTTCCGCGTGGACTGGGACCCGCTCGCGCACCCGATCGGTTGCGCCCCGGACAGGACCGTCACAGCACCTCCACGCGGGCACGACACCCAGGGGCGGCGAGCGCCGGGGCCGCACGACGAGGACGGGCGCGGGCGGCTCCGGGTTCCGGCGTCCTACCGGGCGGCGACGACGAGAAGCGCGAAGGCGGCCAGGGACAGCACGGTCCGGATGCGGTGGAGGGTGTTCCAGCGGGCCTCGAACGCCGTGCGGGCCGCTCGGTCGTCGCCGCCCTCGGACGTCGCGAGCGCCTTGTTCAGCGGGATGTTGCCGGTGATCGTGACGAGGTGGCTGCCGAGGGCGCAGCCCAGCGCCGTCACCGCCCACGAACGGCCGGCGACGGCGTTCCCGCCCCTTGTCACGACCACGGCGGCCGGGAGGACGATCACGCCGACGAAGAGGACCAGGAAGAGCGGGCCGGGCACCCTCTCGTTGAAGCGGCGCATCGCGTCCGTGAACCGCTCGTCCGGGAGCGCGGCGATGCCCGGCATGATCGCGATCAGGAACGTCAGCAGAAATCCCGCGTAGAGGCCGGTCGTGAGAAGGGCAAGTGCCAGGAGCAGGGAGGACATGGCGCCCATCATGGCTTCGCGGGCCGCGCCGGACCGCCGCTTCTCGCACATCCGCCCGAGTCCGGACGCGCCGGAGTGCGCGGGAACGGGGGCGGGCCCGGCCCCCGCGCCCTCCGGGACGTACCTGCCGGAGGGCACCGTCGGAGCACACCCGCTCAAGGCACGGCCGTCGGGGCACACGCACACGGCACCCCCTCGGAGCGCACCCCGCTCAGGACACGATGTCCTTCCGGCCGAATCCCCGGAAGGCGAACGCGAACAGGATCAGGGCGTAGGTCACCGAGATCGCCGATCCCTTCACCATGCCGCCCCACTCCAGCTGCGGCTGGAGGGCGTCCACCCAGGCGAACTGCCAGTGTGCGGGAAGGAATTCGCGCCAGGAGCCGAGGGCGGTGACGGCATCCAGGACATTGCCGACGATGGTCAGCCCGACCGCCCCGCCGACCGCGCCCAGCGGGGCGTCGGTCCTCGTCGAAAGCCAGAACGCCAGCCCGGCGGTGACCAGTTGGGACACGAAGACGAACGCGACGACGAGCGCCAGCCGGAGGACGGCCGTCGAGCCGTCGAGGGCTCCTCCGGTGGGGAGTTTCAACGGCCCCCAGCCGTAGGCGACGGCTCCCGAGGCCAGTGCGACGAGCGGCAGCAGCACCATCGCGGCGAGGCTGAAGCCGAGCGCCACGACGAGCTTGCTCCACAGCAGCCTCGTCCGGGGCACGGGGGCCGCCAGCAGATACCTCAGCGAGGACCAGCTCGCCTCGGAGGCCACCGTGTCCCCGCAGAACAGCGCCACCGGGATCACCAGCAGGAATCCGGCCGAGACGAACAGGCAGGTCGCGGCGAAGTTCGCGGCGGACGCGGTCGCGGTGTCCATGAGCGTGATCCGGCTCGCGCCGCCGCTCCGCGAGGACGGGGTGCCGCCGATCGCGAACGCGGCGATCAGGACGAACGGCAGTGCGGCCAGCACCCCGCCCATGAGCAGGGTGCGGCGCCTGCGCAGTTGACGCACCGCCTCGACGCGCAACGGCAGGGTGCGCCGGGCCCGGTAGCCGGATGCCTCGGCCGTGCCGACGCCCCCGGCGGCGATCGCGGTACCGGTCGTCGGGCCCGCGCCCGATCGTGTTCCTGCCACCGGTTCCGTTCCCGCCCCTGGTTCCGCCCCCGCTTCCGTCCCCGGTTGCGCCCCCGTTTCCCTTCCTGCGGTACGTGTTTCCGCGGCATCGCCTGCGGCACTCATGCGGGGCCTCCGGAGATCAGGGTGAGGAACGCGTCCTCCAGGCGGCGGTGCGGCCCGACACCGGTCACCGGTACGTCGAGCCGGACCAGTTCGGCGATCAGCTCGGGTGTGGTGGCCCCGTCGAGGCGTACCAGCAGTCCGTGGCCGTCCCCGGTGCGGGTGGCCGAGCCGATGCCCGGCAGCGCGGCGATCTTCTCCACGAGGGGGTCGGCCGGTTCGTGCGCGGTGCCGACGAACAGCATGTCGCCGGATCCGGTGATCTCGGCGACCGGGCCCGCCCGGACGAGCCGGCCGCGGTCCATGACCACGAGGTGGGTGCAGGACTGTTCGACCTCGGAGAGGAGGTGGCTGGAGACGATGACGGTCCGGCCGCCGGCCGCGTACCGGATCATCACGTCCCGCATCTCACGGATCTGCGGCGGGTCGAGCCCGTTGGTCGGTTCGTCGAGGATGAGCAGGTCCGGCATCCCGAGCATGGCCTGGGCGATGGCGAGCCGTTGCCGCATGCCCTGGGAGTACGTGCGCACGGCGCGGGCGAGTGCGTCACCGAGTCCGGCGATCTCCAGCGCCTCGTCGATGCGGGCGTCCTCGGCGGGTCGGCCGGTGGCCCGCCAGTACAGCTCCAGGTTGGCGCGCCCGGACAGGTGCGGCAGGAATCCGGCGCCCTCGACGAACGCGCCGACGCGGGACAGTACGGGCGCCCCGGGCCGGACGGCGTGTCCGAAGACACGGATCTCGCCGTCGTCGGGCGCGATGAGGCCCATCAGCATGCGCAGGGTGGTGGTCTTGCCCGCGCCGTTGGGCCCGAGCAGCCCGAGCACCTGCCCCTTCTCGACCCGGAAGGTGAGGTCCCGCACGGCATACCGGTCGGCGGAACCGGCGTATTTCTTCGACAGGGCGGTGATCTGGAGGGGCACCTCGGCGAGTGCGGCGTCGGGTGCGGGGGCCGTGGTGCGGCGGCGGGCGGTGAGCAGGATCAGTGCGGCGATCACCGCGGCGGCGGCCGGAAGGCCCCAGGTCCACCACGGCAGACCTGCCGCCGCGGTCCTCAGACCGGGGGCGGTGGGGACGGTGAGGGGTCCGGTGGTGGTCACGGTGTAGGTCGCCGGCTCGGCCGGTGAGGCGTATCCGAGGTCGGTGGCGGAGAGGACCAGACGGAGCCGGTGCCCGGCGTCGAAGCGGTGGTCGACGGCGGGGAGAGTGAGGGACACCGCCCGGCCCTGGCGGTCCGGGGTGATCCGGAAGGGCGCGACGAGTTGTGCGGGCAGCACCTGCTGCGTGCCGTCCGGCGATACGTCGTACACCTTGCCGAACAGCACGGCGTCGCCCCGGTCGGCCTTCACCTCCACCCGCACGGTCGGCGAGCCGGTGACGCGCAGCGGTTCGTCCAGCGGTGCCGAGTCGAAGCCTGCGTACTGTCCGGGCACGTCCATCGAGAGGCCGACACCGAGCGACGAGAGCCGGGAGAGCCCGCCGCCGACGCCCGGCACGGCGGAGACGCCCGGCGGGTTGGCTCCGGCGGGATTGCGGAACGTCTGCGTCCGCAGTGCGAGGCCGACCGTCCTCCCTCCGGCGCCCAGTCCCGGGTACGTGGCGCTGCTCGCCCCGCGGGTACGGGCGGCCCCGTCGGTGGAGTCGACGCCTCCGGTCCGGGTGACGCGGAATCCGGGCCCGGTACCGGTGGACTCGTCGCCCTTGAGGTATCTGTCGAACCAGCCGGTGATCCGTTGCCGCACCCGGCCGGTCTCCGGGTCGCCGCCGTCGTGCCCGCCTGCGATCCAGTCGACGGCGACCGGTGCCCCATTGCCGCTGATGGCCCTGGCCATGGCGTCGGCCTGGCCGAGCGGGAAGAGGGAGTCGGACTGGCCCTGCACGATGAGCGCGGGCACCCGGATGCGATCGGCGACGGCGCTCGGGGATCGCTCGGTCAGTAGCGCACGTGCCGCCTCGTCCGGCCTTCCGGTGACGGCGACCCGCTCGTACATCGCGCAGATCCGTTTCTCGAACTTCTGGCAACCGCCGCCGGAGGTGACGAAGATCCCGGCCCAGAGCTTCTTGAAGACTCCGTCGGGGAAGAGCGCGTCGGCAAGGTTCCAGTAGGTGATCTGCGGCGCGACGGCGTCCACGCGCTTGTCGTACCCGGCGGCGAGGAGCGAGACCGCTCCGCCGTAGGAGGCCCCGGTGATACCGACCCGGGGATCGCCCTCGGCATCGAGCCGTACCTCGGGCCGGCCGGCGAGCCAGTCGATCAGCCGGGACACGTCCGCGACCTCGCGGTCGGGGGCGTTGAGCGAAATCCGTCCGCCCGACTTCCCGAACCCTCGGGCGGACCAGGTAAGCACGGCGTACCCGGCGGCGGCCAACTCCTCGGCCTGCGCCCGCACCTCGTCCTTGCTGTTGCCGAAGCCGTGCCCGATCAGCACGGCCGGACGGCGTTCCGTGCCGCCGGTGGTGAAGTAGGAGGTGTCGATCGGCACCCCGTCGAACCGCATCATCCGGTCCTGGCGGTGCACGGCGGGGCCGTCGGCCCCGGCTGCGGCCGTCCAGGTGCCCGCCCCGGCGAGTACGGCGAGGGCCGCGATGCCTGCGGCCCATCGTCCGCGTCCGCGGGGCATCAGCCGCCGCCACCGGGGCGTACGCGGGTCGGTGATCCTGCTGGTTGCCGCCATGGCTCCCGAGCCTAACGACCCCGGGAGCAGGAGGGGGGTGGATCGGCGAGCGGCGTCATGCGGCTCCGCCTCCGGGCGGAGCCCCCACTCCGCTCGGCCAGGAACATGGAGGCACCCCGGGCGCAGTTCCTTGCCCCTCCTCGCCCCTCCTCGCCCCGCGGCCGATCGCGGCCGATCCTGCCCGAGGCCGTCAGCGGTCGGACGTCCCGGACGGACCGTCACCGGAGCGGGTGGCCGAGCCCCCTCGGGGCGTACGGCTCCGGCCCGCCGTACTCCGTACGCGGTATGCCGGACTGTCCGGGCAGACGCCTTTCGCTGACAGGAACGCCGCGGGCTGGCACCCTGCCGCTCATGAAGCACGCAGAAGCACTACTCATCGGCGGGCGCGCGGGCGTGGGGAAGTCGACCGTGGCCTGGGAGGTCTCGGCACGATTGCGGGCCGCCGGGACGGCGCACGCGGTCCTGGAGGGCGACCTGATGGGCCAGGTCCATCCGGCACCGGACGACGATCCGCACCGGGCCGCGATCACCGAGCGCAACCTGACGGCGGTCTGGGCGAACTTCGCGGAACTCGGGTACCGGCGGCTGATCTACACCAACACGGTGAGCGTGCTGCCCGAGTCGGCGGCGATGTTCGAACACGCGATGGGCGCGGATGTCCGGATCATCCGTGTCCTGCTCACCGCCTCCGACACCACCACGTACGGGCGGCTGGTGGGCCGCGAGATCGGTTCGGAGCTGGACCGCGAGCTGGCCAACAGCGTCCGCAGGGCCCGTCTCCTGGACGAGCGTTCGCCCGCGGACACGGTCCGGGTGGCCACGGACGGAAGGAAGATCACGGACATCGCGGGCGAGGTGCTGACCGCGACGGGGTGGTGAAGTCGACGAGGTGGTGAACTCGACGGAACCGTGAAGCCGGTGGTCCCGGTGGGTCCGGGCGGTGACGGACCCACCGGGCCACCGGCTCCGCGGCGGCTCACATGGTGTTGACGATGAGTCCGATGTGGGTGAAGTAGTTCAGCCCGCCGAAGATCAGGAAGGCGATTCCGGCCAGCCCCCAGACGACACCGATCACCGGGCTCATCCAGCTCCTGGGGCGCCGCAGCGCGAACGGGAAGAGGAGCGCGCCGATGCCGACGAGGACGTACAGCCCGGACATGAAGCTCGCCTCCAGGATCGGCCACTTCGCGAACTCCCCCGAGATGGGTTCTTCGGGCGGGGCGGCGAAGAGGGTGTACTTCCAGCCCGCGGCGGCGATCCCGAAGCAGGCGAGCCCCATACCGAAGACGAACAGGGAGAGCGGTGAGGCGACGCGCGCCGTGAAGGCGACGCGGTCGTCGCCGAGAAGTTCGGCGCCGCGTTTCCACAGGTAGAACGAAGCGGCGAGCAGGAAGACGCCGAAGGCCAGGGCGGGTTCGCCGAAGATGATGTTGTCGAACGGGAAGCCCTGCCCGGCGAGCGGCCAGGTCAGCGTCATGTGGAGGCCGGTGGTGACGAGGGTGAAGCCGAGGGCGCCGAACGCCAGCGCCCAGCCGTCGGACGTGGTGATGCGTCCGGGGGCGAGGAGCTGACGTCCCAGTGCCACCACGAGCAGCAGTCCGGCGCCGGCGGCAACCGACATGATCGTGTTGTACGTCGGCATCCTGGTCCAGTCGATCTTCAGGCCGGATGCGGCGAGGGGCATGACATGCTGGATCATGCGCGGAGCGTAATGCCCGATATGACCTTTATCGGGGATTTCCCCTCCGGTTCCCGGGTCAGACCACCGCGGCCTTCGGGAGCGGCACCCCGCCGAGCGGATACGGCGTCTCCCGCGGCAGGAGTCCGGCCGCTTCGTCGAGCCGCCCGGCCGCCACATGCGCGTGGATCCGCCGGGCGAGCGGGGTGACGTCGCGGATCGAGACGGTCCACTCGTCCGCGTAGCGCTCCGACGCCTCGCCGGAGAGGCCGAGTTGCAGGGACCGGTACGGCAGCCGTTCCAGGCGGAGGTCCCGCTCGGGGTCCCACTGCACGCGCGCCGGGCTCCGGCGCAGCTGCTGCTGCCAGGTGGCGCGGTCGGGGTGAACCCCCCGTACGTAGTGGGAGAGTTCGGAGCGGGCAAGGGCCCAGTCGAAGCCCTCGCGGGTGATCTCGACGGCCAGGACGGTCTCCTGCCCCTCCTTCGCCGCCCAGCCGCAGCGGTACATCATCCACAGGAAGCTCGGCTTGATCCAGGTCATGCGGTCGCGTTTCCACACGTCCGGGAAACGTCCGTCGCGCACGGCGGGCAGGCCGATGAACGGGGCATACGCCTGGTAGACGGTGATCGTGCTGTCCGTGTGCTGGGCGCGGATCTCGTACTGCGGCCCGGTCGGAGCGGTCATGGCCCCATCACAGCACCGGGCGGCTCCGGGGGCGAACGAGTTACGGCCCCGCCCGCGCCGCCGCGAGCCGCGGTCGCAGGCGGTGGAACCGGAGGGGACAGGCCCGGGGAAACCGGGGAGAGGGGAACCGTGACGGTTCCCCTCTCCCCGGTTTCCCCGGGCTCCGCCCTCGGACCGGAACAGCCCTCGGTGCGGTCGCTCAATCCGTACGCCCCACTCAGTAGGCGGAGTTGACGTTGTCGATCGAACCGTAGCGCTGAGCGGCGTAGTTGGCCGCGGCGGCGATGTTGGCGACGGGGTCGTAGACGTTCTTGGCGGTACCGCCGACGTGGTAGGCGTTGAACGTCGGGTCGATGACCTGGAGCAGACCCTTGGACGGGATGCCCTTGGCGGCGTTGGAGTCCCAGTTGTTGATGGCGTTGGGGTTGCCGCCGGACTCACGCATCAGGTTGCGGTGGATTCCCTCGTACGTGCCCGGGATGCCCTTCGCACGCATGACCTCCAGCGCCTGCTTGATCCAGGTGTCCACGCTGCCGCTGCTCGCCCGGGTGGGCGCGGCGGGCGTGGCGGCCGAGGCGGCCGGGGCTCCGGCGACGGTACCGGCGACGATCGCGGCACCGGCGGCGAGCATGCCCAGCGAGACCTTCTTGGCGCCGGTCATACGGGCGAACTTCTGGGACATCGCGGTGATCTGCATTCGGTAATTCCTCTTCCGTCGGGGGGTGATGCCAAGAATTGTTATTCGACGAGGAAATCCGGGTCAATAGCCCCCTTTCACTAAACGGGATCGTACATGGCATCGGAAATGACTCCGGAACGCAACGAACAGGCGGTCGGCCACACCCGGAACGCCTACTATCCGCGACCATAGTGACCGCCATCACGTGGCCCACCACACACCTCAAACCCGTCAAATCGGCACAAGAGTGGCGGCCATCACGTGGTCTGCGCCACAAAAACGGAAGCCTAATTACTTAACGTGATAGCCGAAAGGCGCAGCGCATCAGCCTTTCGGCGGCGAACGGAAGGGCGCCCTCATTCTTTCCCTCCCGAGCGCCCGGACCCTTGCCGGGGCGGGGCCGTAACCCACCTGTTCCGGGGTGTCGGCACCGGAATCGGAACGGCGATCGAGGCCCCCGGGCAGACCGTGCTTTCGGCTTCGGAGGCAGTGGCGTCCACGGCCTCGGAGACAGAGGTATCGGAGAAAGAGTTAATTGAGCGGGCACGGCCGGATCGTGTTCCGGGGCCCGGTGGTGGCGGTCATGGGGGCGCTTCAGCGGGGTTGCGCCGCCCCTGCGGCGCGCGGCCGGGACCGGCCCGCGCGGAGAGGAACGGGCCCGGCGGTATCCGGGAGCCCCGGACCGCCGGGAGCCCGGGACACGGCGACGGCCCGCCCGGACGCGGGGGATGCGTCCGGGCGGGCCGTCGAGGGAGGCGGGCCGGCGGGGAGGGCGGCGGGCGGGAGGTGGATCAGTGGTTGCGGGGGAAGCCCAGGTCCACGCCGGCCGGGGCGTCGGCCGGGTCCGGCCAGCGGGTGGTGACGACCTTGCCGCGGGTGTAGAAGTGCACCCCGTCGTTGCCGTAGATGTGGTGGTCGCCGAAGAGCGAGTCCTTCCAGCCACCGAAGGAGTGGTAGCCGACCGGCACCGGGATCGGCACGTTGACGCCGACCATGCCGGCCTGGATCTCCAGCTGGAAGCGGCGGGCGGCGCCGCCGTCCCGGGTGAAGATCGCGGTGCCGTTGCCGAACGGCGACGCGTTCATGAGGGCGACGCCCTCCTCGTACGTGTCGACGCGCAGCACGCACAGCACCGGGCCGAAGATCTCGTCCTGGTACGCGTCCGAGCCGGTGGACACGTTGTCGAGGAGGGAGAGCCCGATCCAGTGGCCGTTCTCGAAGCCCTCGACGGTGTACCCGGTGCCGTCGAGGATCACGTCCGCGCCCTGGGCTGCCGCGCCGGTGACGTAGGAGGCGACCTTGTCGCGGTGCGCGGCGGTGATCAGCGGGCCCATCTCGGACGCCGGGTCGTTGCCGGGGCCGATCTTGATCTTCTCGGCGCGCTCCTTGATCTTGGCGACCAGCTCGTCGCCGACGGAGCCGACCGCGACGACCGCGGAGATCGCCATGCAGCGCTCCCCGGCGGAGCCGTACGCGGCGGAGACTGCGGCGTCGGCAGCGGCGTCGAGGTCCGCGTCCGGCAGTACCAGCATGTGGTTCTTCGCCCCGCCGAGCGCCTGGACGCGCTTGCCGTTGGCGGAGGCGGTGGTGTGGATGTAGCGGGCGATCGGGGTGGAGCCCACGAAGGAGACCGCGGCCACGTCCGGGTGGTTCAGCAGACCGTCGACGGCGACCTTGTCCCCGTGCAGGACGTTCAGGACACCGTCCGGCAGACCGGCCTCGGCGGCCAGCTCGGCCAGCAGGTTCGCGGTCGAGGGGTCCTTCTCGCTGGGCTTGAGCACGAAGGTGTTCCCGCAGGCGACAGCGAGCGGGAACATCCACATCGGCACCATGGCCGGGAAGTTGAACGGCGTGATGCCCGCGACGACGCCGAGCGACTGGCGGATGGCGGAGACGTCGACCCGGTTGGAGACCTGGGTGGACAGTTCGCCCTTGAGCTGGGTGGTGATGCCGCAGGCGAGCTCGACGATCTCCAGACCGCGGGCCACCTCGCCCAGCGCGTCGGAGTGCACCTTGCCGTGCTCGGCGGTGATCAGTGCGGCGAGCTCGTCGCGGTGGGCGTCGAGCAGCGCGCGGTAGCGGAAGAGGATCGCGGTGCGGGTGGACAGCGAAGACGTGCCCCAGGTGGCGTAGGCGTCCTTGGCGGCGGCGACCGCGGCGTCGACCTCCTCGGGGGAGGCGAGCGCGACCCGGGTGGTGACCTCGCCGGTGGCCGGGTCGGTGACCGGGCCGTAGTTGCCCGACGCGCCCTCGACGGTCTTGCCACCGATCCAGTGGTTGACGGTCTTCATGACAGGAACTCCTTCAGTGGCGTCTTGAGTGGCGTCTCGAACGACGTCTTCCGCGACGTCTTCACAGGTGGCGACGTCGGTCGGCGGCATGGCGGTCGTACGTTTCACGGGCTTTCACGGCCGATGGCCGACTTGCCGTTTCGGCTACGGGCACATCCCACCACGCCTGTGCCGGAGGCGGGCCCGACACTGTGTCTGGCGTTTCGGTCTCGACGTAGACACAAGTGGGACGGGTCGCCGCGCGCGCCTCGGCGAGGGCTTCGCGCAGGTCACGCACGGTCTTGGCGCGCAGCACCCGCATGCCCAGCGAGCCGGCGTTGGCCGCGAGGTCGACGGGGAGCGGCGGGCCGGTGAAGGTGCCGTCGGCGGCGCGGTGGCGGTAGGCGGTGCCGAAGCCCTCGCCGCCGACCGTCTCGGAGAGACCGCCGATGGAGGCGTAGCCGTGGTTCTGGAGGACGACCAGCTTCACCGGGAGTTCCTGCTGCACCGCGGTGACGATCTCGGTGGGATTCATCAGGTACGTGCCGTCGCCGACCAGTGCCCAGACAGGCCGGTCGGGGGCGGCCAGCAGGACCCCGATCGCGGCCGGGATCTCGTACCCCATGCAGGAGTAGCCGTACTCGACGTGGTACTGGCGCGGGGAACGGGCCCGCCACAGCTTGTGCAGGTCGCCGGGGAGCGAACCCGCCGCGTTGATGAGGATGTCCTCCTCGGTGACGAGGGAGTCCAGGAGGCCCAGCACCTGGGCCTGGGTGGGACGGGCATGCGGGTCTTCGGCGGTGAACGCGGCGGTGACACGCCGCTCCCATGCCTCCTTGGCCTCGGTGTACTCGGTCTCGTAGGCCGGGTCGACTCGGTGGTGGCGGGCGGCGAGCGCGGCGGTGAGGGCTTGCAGGGCGCTGCGGGCGTCGGCGACGAGCGGCAGCGCGCCGAGCTTGTGGGCGTCGAAGCCGGTGATGTTGATGTTGAGGAAGCGGACCGCCGGGTTCTGGAACAGGGTGGCGGAGGCGGTGGTGAAGTCGGAGTACCGGGTGCCGATGCCGATGACGAGGTCGGCGGTGCGGGCCAGGGCGTCGGCGGTCGCGGTGCCGGTGTGACCGATCCCGCCGACGTCGGCGGGGTGGTCGTGGCGCAGGGAGCCCTTGCCCGCCTGAGTTGCGGCGACGGGGATGCGGGTGGCGGCGGCGAACGTGGCGAGGGTCTCCTGCGCCCCGCTGTGCCGCACCCCGCCGCCCGCCACGATCAGCGGCCTCCGGGCGCTGCGCAGGGCCCGTACCGCGCGGTCGAGCTCGTCCGGGTCGGGGGCGGGACGGCTTACGTGCCAGACGCGCTCGGCGAAGAACTCCTCCGGCCAGTCGTACGCCTCCACCTGCACGTCCTGCGGCAGCGCGAGGGTGACCGCACCGGCCTGGGCCGGGTCGGTCAGGGTCCGCACGGCCTGGAGCGCCGCCGGGATCAGGGCCTCGGGGCGGGTGATCCGGTCGAAGTACCGGGAGACCGGGCGCAGGCAGTCGTTGACCGAGACGTCGCCCGCGTACGGGACTTCGAGCTGCTGGAGGACGGGGTCGGCGGGCCGGGTGGCGAAGGTGTCGCCGGGCAGCAGGAGGACGGGGAGATGGTTGACGGTGGCGAGGGCGGCCCCGGTGACGAGGTTGGTGGCGCCGGGGCCGATGGAGGTGGTCACGGCGTGTGTGGCGAGTCGGTCGCACTGGCGGGCGTACCCGACGGCGGCGTGCACCATGGCCTGCTCGTTGCGGCCCTGGAGGTAGGGCATGGACCGGCCGGACTCGACGAGTGCCTGGCCGATCCCGGCGACATTGCCGTGGCCGAAGATGCCCCAGACCGCGGGGATCAGCCGCTGTCGCCGGCCGTCGCGCTCGGTGTACTGGCGGGCCAGGAACGCCACCAGGGCCTGGGCGGTGGTGAGTCGGGCGGTGCTGCTCATGGGCGGGCCTCCTGCGTCCGGTACAGCGGGAGTCTGGGGTCCGTCGCTTGTGCGGGCCAGGTGTCGCGGATCCAGGTGTGGTCGGGGTGGTCGGTGATCAGCCACTCCCGCTCCCCCGGGCCCGCCATGACGTTGAGGTAGTACAGGGTGCGGTCTGGAGCGGCGATGGACGGGCCGTGCCAGCCGTCGGGGATCAGGACCGCGTCGCCGCTGCGGACCTCGGCCAGCACGTCCGTCCCGCCGGGCCGGGACGGCGACACCCGGTGGTAGCCGAGGCCGTCGTGCTCCACCTCGAAGTAGTAGATCTCCTCCAGCACGGACTCGGTGCCGGGGCGGTGCTCGTCGTGCTTGTGCGGTGGGTACGACGACCAGTTGCCGCCGGGGGTGAGCACTTCGACGGCGATCAGCCGGTCGCACACGAACGTGTCGGCGGCGGCGAAGTTGTTGACCTGGCGGGAGCAGTTCCCGGCGCCGCGCAGCTCTACGGGTACCTCCGGCGCGGGGCCGTAGCGAGCGGGGAGTCGTCGCTCGCACTTCGCTCCTGCCAGGGCGAAGCGGCCTCCTGCGCCGGAGGCGATCTGTGCGTGGGCGTCGCGCGGTACGTAGGCGAAGTCGGATACCCCACTGAACACGCTTTCCCGGCCCAGCAGTTCAAAGATCTCACCTGAGGTGTGCACCGTACAGCCACCGGTCAACGGCAGCACGATCCACTCGCTCCCCCCGGTGACGAGTGTGTGAATTCCGCCCGGCTCCAGTTCGAGCACGCGCAGGCTCGACCGGTCCCAGCCCGCCCGTTCCGGCGAGATGTCCAGGGTGTAGGGGCCGTCGGCCGCGCTCCCGGCGGGGAGGTGGCATCGCTTCTCGTCGTACGTCGTCATGTCCACTCCCTACCCGGAACCCGCGGCGCGCCCGCGCTCCCCGACGACGGACCCGGCGGCCAGGGCGGCCTCCACCTCGGACGGGAACGGCATGGCGGACGAGCACGCGAGCCGGGAGGCGACGATGGCCCCGGCGGCGTTGGCGTACCGCATCACGCGTGCGATGTCCCAGCCGGCGAGCAGTCCGTGGCAGAGCGCCCCGCCGAAGGCGTCCCCGGCGCCCAGCCCGTTGACGACCTCGACGGGCAGCGCCGGCACGTCGGCCACCGAACCGTCCCGGTGGACGGCGAGCACGCCCTCGGGCCCCTGCTTGACGACGGCGAGTTCGACACCGGCGGCGATCAGGGCGCGGGCGGCCTCGTGCGGTTCGCGTTCGCCGGTCGCGATCTCGCACTCGTCGAGGTTGCCGACGGCGACGGTGGCATGGGCGAGCGCCTCGCGGTAGCGGGCGGCGGGGGCGGAACGGGGACAGGGCTCGGGCTCGGTAGCCGTACGGGTCCCCGGGGCGGAACGGGCGGCGGCGGGGTTCTCCTCCCCGGCGTCCCAGAACATCGGGCGCCAGTCGAGGTCGAAGACGGTGATGCCGCGCCGGTCCCGGGCACGCAGCGCGGCGAGGGTCGAGGCACGGCTCGGTTCGGCGCACAGCCCGGTGCCCGTCATCCAGAAGACCCGGGCGGACCGGATCGCGTCCAGGTCCAGTTCCGGGGCGCGGATCTCCAGATCGGGCGCCTTGGGCCGCCGGTAGAAGTAGAGCGGGAAGTGGTCGGGCGGGAAGATCTCGCAGAAGGTGACCGGGGTCGGATACGCATCGACCGGCGTCACCCACCGGTCGTCCACCCCGAACCGCCGCAGCTGGAGACGGAGATAGTCCCCGAAGGGGTCCCGGCCGGTGCGTGTCACCAGAGCCGTCCGCCGGCCGAGCCGGGCGGCCGCCACGGCGACGTTGGCGGGCGAGCCGCCGAGGAACTTCCCGAACGTCTCGACGCGGGTGAGTGGCACACCGGTCTGCAGGGGGTAGAGATCCACCCCGATCCGGCCCATGGTGATCACGTCGTACGGCTCAGGGGGCTGAGACATGCACATCCCTTCCGACCGGCGACCGCGAAGGTTGTTCCCGGGGCCGTCCCGCGACACCCGGCCGGGATCACGGGACAGCCTCAGGTCTATCCGCCCCCTGAGACCCTGTCAATGCTTTGTCCGGACATAAGGACGAATGGTTGACAGGGCCCTCCGGGGCCGGAAGCCTGAGCCGCATGACCTCCTCCTCCGCGCCGACTCCGTCCCGTATCCGCATCGGTTCGGCACCCGACTCGTGGGGGGTGTGGTTCCCCGACGACCCGCGGCAAGTGCCCTGGCGGCGCTTCCTGGACGAGGTGTCCGAGGCGGGTTACGAGTGGATCGAGCTGGGCCCGTACGGCTATCTCCCGACCGATCCGGCCCGGCTCGCCGACGAGACCGCCCGCCGCGGACTGGCGGTGTCGGCCGGCACGGTCTTCACCGGATTGCACCACGGGCCGGGCGTGTGGGACCGGACCTGGGAGCATGTCGCCGCCGTCGCGGCACTCACCCGGGCGATGGGCGCCGCGCATCTGGTGGTCATCCCGGCGTTCTGGCGCGACGACCGGACGGGCGAGGTCCTGGAGGACCGCGAGCTGACCGCGGAGCAGTGGCGCGATCTCACCACCCAGACGGAACGACTGGGCCGGGAGGTGCGGGATCGGTTCGGGCTGCGCATCGTCGTTCATCCGCACGCCGACACCCATATCGACGGGGAGGCGAACGTCGGCCGCTTCCTCGACGCCACCGATCCCGACCTCGTGTCGCTCTGCCTCGACACCGGCCACTACGCGTACTGCGGCGGCGACAGCGTCGAGTTGATCGAGACCTACGGCGAGCGGATCGGCTATCTGCACCTCAAGCAGGTCGACCCGGAAGTCCTGGCCCGGGTGGTAGCCGACGAGGTGCCGTTCGGGCCCGCCGTGGCCCGCGGCGTGATGTGCGAACCGCCGGGCGGGGTGCCCGCGCTGGAGCCCGTGCTGGCCGCCGCCCGCAGGCTGGACGTCGACCTCTTCGCCATCGTCGAGCAGGACATGTACCCCTGCCCGCCCGACAAGCCGCTCCCCATCGCCCGCCGCACCCGGGACTTCCTGCGCTCCTGCGGCGGCGACCCGCGCCGGACCTCCGACGGGCCGACCCGCTCCGCGATGTGACGCGACGTGACGTGACGTAGCGGCGGTGCGCGGTGTTGTCCTCGGAGAGAGGGCGGTGGCGCCCGGCCCCGGCCCCGCGCCCATCCGCCGCACCCCACCGCACGAGGAGCACAACTCGTCATGATCCGGAAGATGCTGTCGTCCCCCGGGACGGCCGGAATCACCGCCCTGGCCGCGGTCGCACTCGCCGTCTCCCTCGCCGTCGCCCCGGCCGCCTCGGCCGACGACGCGCACAACCCACCGCCGCCGCCCGGATCCAGCCCGGTCTGCGCCTTCTACGACGGCGACGAACCGACCATGTACGGCGACCGGGGCGAGCGGGTCTCCGAGGTGCAGTGCATCCTCGCCAACCGGCACTACCTGCCGTGGTCCGCGGTCGACGGACGGTTCGGCCCGCAGACCTTCCTCGCCGTGCAGCGTTTCCAGGCGGACCACCCGCCGCTGGCGGCGACCGGAATCGTCACCGAGGCCACCTGGTCGACGCTCTGGCACGCGGGCCCGAGCCGCACGACCCCGCTGCCCCACCCGCCCAGGTGACCGGCACTTCCTGTCCGTCCGGGTGACCGTCGCACACACCGTCCGAGGCCCCGTACGGCGCAGGTTCCCAGGATTCCGGCGCCGTACGGGGCCTCGCGACCGAGTCCGGGACGGGCCCACCTCTCCTCCCCCGCATGCCGCGCCGCCCCCCACACACCGCGGAAACGCACCCCACAGCACTCGCATTCATACCCCCTAGGGGTATAGTTTGATGAGCGCCGGGTTCCACTGGACCTGCCGGTACCCGTCGCCCCGCCGCCTCGCGCCCACCCGGCGCGAGGTCGCGCCGGAAACGAAGTGCCGAAGTACACGCCGTAGAGGAGAACACCATGACCACCGAGACCCAGCTCCCCCAGGCCAACGGCTCCTGCTGCTCGCCCAGCGGTTCCTGCCACGACGACGCCGCCGCCGACACGGGCGCGGTGACCACCGTCTACCAGGTGTCCGGCATGACCTGCGGGCACTGCGAGGGCGCCGTCTCCGAGGAGATCTCCGGCATCGAGGGCGTCACCTCGGTGAAGGCCGTGGCCTCCACCGGCCAGGTGACCGTCACCTCCGACGCCCCGCTGCCCGAGGAGGCCGTGCGCGCCGCGGTCGACGAGGCCGGGTACGAGCTCGTGGGCCGGGCCTGAACGAGCGACGGCCCGGACCGGAGGCGCCCGGACACGTGGCGCCCCGGGCGACCCGCGGCACGGACGCCGCCGAGCACGCCCGCCCATCGAGAACACCAGAGGCATCGAGAACGCCAGGGGCATCAGGAGCGCCTGGGACACCTGAGATACCCGGGATATCGAAAACAGCCGATACACCCGCATCGCCCCTTTTGACGCCGGGCCGGACCGACCAGCAGATACTGGTGGGGTACGGCCCGGTAGGCGTTTCAGGAGTTCGGACATGCGCAGCACGACAGAGACGGGGGCCCCGGCGGCAGAGGATTCCCGGGCCGAACTCACGATCGGCGGGATGACCTGTGCCTCCTGCGCGGCACGCGTCGAGAAGAAACTCAACCGCATGGACGGGGTCACCGCCACCGTCAATTACGCGACCGAGAAGGCCCGGGTCTCCTTCGGGCCGGGGGCCGAGCTCTCGGACCTGATCGCCACGGTCGTCAGGGCCGGTTACACGGCACAGCCCGCCCCCTCCGCCGAACCGCCGACGCCCCCGCCCCCGGCGTCGGCCGCCGCATCCACCATCCCGTCGGCCGGCACCGCGCCCGCGACTCCGTCCGCCGACGCCGACGCCGCCGAGCGGGGTGCCGCCGACGCGCTCGCCTCCCTGCGGCAGCGGCTGATCGTGTCGGCCGTGCTCGCCGCCCCGGTCGTCCTGCTCGCCATGGTTCCGGCGCTCCAGTTCGACTACTGGCAGTGGCTCTCCCTCACGCTTGCCGCCCCGGTCGTCGTCTGGGGCGGGCTGCCCATCCACCGCGCCACCTGGACCAACCTCCGGCACGGCGCGGCCACCATGGACACGCTGGTCTCCATGGGCACCCTTGCCGCCTTCGGCTGGTCCTTGTGGGCGCTGTTCCTCGGGGACGCGGGCATGGCCGGGATGCGGCACGGATTCGACTTCACCGTCTCGCGGGAGGGGGCCGGTTCCACCATCTACCTGGAGGTCGCCGCGGGCGTCGTCGCCTTCATCCTGCTGGGCCGCTACCTGGAGGCCCGCGCCAAGCGGAAGGCCGGTTCCGCCCTGCGGGCGCTGATGCACCTCGGCGCGAAGGACGTGGCCGTGCTGCGGGACGGCGGGGAGATACGCGTCCCCGTCGGCCTGCTCGCCGTGGCCGACCGCTTCGTCGTCCGGCCCGGCGAGAAGATCGCCACCGACGGGACGGTCGTGGAGGGCGCGTCCGCCGTGGATGCGTCGATGCTGACCGGCGAGTCCGTTCCGGTCGATGTGGGCGTCGGCGACCGGGTCACCGGCGCCACGGTGAACGTCTCCGGCCGGCTGGTCGTCGAGGCGACCCGGATCGGCGCCGACACCCAGCTCGCCCGGATGGCGAAGCTCGTCGAGGACGCACAGAACGGCAAGGCGGCGGCCCAGCGCCTCGCCGACCGGATCTCCGCCGTCTTCGTCCCGGCGGTGGTGGTGCTCGCGCTGATCACCCTGGCCGGGTGGCTGCTGCTCACGGACGACGTGACGGCGGCGTTCACCGCCGCCGTGGCCGTCCTGATCATCGCCTGCCCCTGCGCCCTCGGCCTCGCCACCCCGACCGCCCTCATGGTCGGCACCGGACGCGGCGCCCAGCTCGGCATCCTCATCAA